>JASIBM010000202.1 GCA_030045175.1 Streptosporangiaceae bacterium
CCCGGGGTGAAGGTCGTCTGGTGCGGGCCGAACTCGCCCCAGGTGGTCGCCGTCATCAACGCCACCAGGAAGGTCGGCGCGGTCGCCGTGCCGCTGAACTACCGGCTCACCGCGACCGAGGCCCGGTACATCATCGAGCACTGCGACGCCCAGATCGCCTACGTGGACGCCGAGTACGCGCACCTGTTCGCCGCGCCAGCGGGTACGCAGCTCGGCTCGCTCCGGCAGGTGATCGCCTACGCAGGCGCGGCGCCTGCCGGGATGCGCGGCGATGACTTCGTGGCGAGCGCGCCGGCCGAGCCGCCCGCCTCGCCGTCCGAGGAGGTCTCCGGCGCCACCATGATCTACACGTCGGGCACCACGGGCAAGCCGAAGGGCGCCGTGCGGCACGCCAGGGACCAGGCGACCGCGGGGGCGCTGCTCGCCCTGTTCGGCTACACGCCCGATGACGTTTACCTGACGTCGGGCCCGATCTATCACAGCGGGCCGGGCGCGTTCATGATGGCCAGCCTGGCCTACGGCCAGACGATCGTCGTCCAGCGCAAGTTCGACGCCGAGGACTGGCTGCGGCTCGTGGACACCTACAAGGTCAGCTCCACGTTCTCCGCGCCCGCGCTGATCCGGCTGGTGTGCTCGCTGCCCGCCGGCGTCAAGCAGCGATACGACCGCTCCTCGATGAAGATCATGCTCGCGAACGCGGCCCCGTGGAGCTTCGCGCTCAAGCAGATGTACCTGGCCGACTTCCCCGCCGACTCGCTCTGGGAGATCTACGGGTCGACCGAGCTCGGGGTCGACTGCGTGCTCGAGCCCAAGGATCAGCTTCGCAAGCCGGGCTCGTGCGGCAAGCCCGCGCCCCTGGTCGAGGTCCGCCTGCTCGACGCGTCCGGCGCGGAGATCACCGGGACCGGCCCGGACAACGCCGGCGAGCTCTACGTGCGCTCCGCCGGGATATTCGACGAGTACTACAAGCAGGTCGACAGCTACGAGGCCGCGCGACAGGGCGAGTTTCACACGGTGGGTGACATCGCCTACCGCGACGAGGAGGGGTACTACTACATCTGCGACAGGAAGTCGGACATGATCATCTCGGGTGGCATGAACATCTACCCGGCCGAGGTCGAGGCCGCGCTCGAACAGCATCCCGCCATCTTCGACGTGGCCGTGTTCGGCATCCCGTCGCAGGACTGGGGTGAGCTCGTGCACGCCACCGTCGTGCTCGCGCCCGGGGCGTCGCTGTCCGAGGCCGACGTCGTTGCCTTTGCCCGCGAGCACCTGGCCTCCTACAAGACGCCACGGTCGGTGACGTTCGCCGGTGAGCTGCCAAGGACGGGTTCTGGCAAGCTGCTCAAGCGCGAGCTGCGCGCCCCGTACTGGGCCGGGCAGACCAGCAAGATCGGCTAGCGATGCGGACCGCCGGCCGACGGCACCTCGGCTCCTGCGGACCCGAGGTGTCCGCGCTGTCGCTCGGCTCGTGGCGCACCTACGAGCGGCTGCCCGCGCACACCGGGATCGCGATCATGCGGGCCGCGCGTGCGGAGGGGATCACCTTCTTCGACGACGCCCGCTACGACGACGAGACGGGCGCCGCGCCGATCCCGACCGGATACTCCGAGGTGGTGTTCGGCGAGTTGTTCCGTGGCGCCGGCCTGCGGCGCGATGAGGTGGTCGTGGCCAACAAGCTGTGGTGGGAATTCTGGCCCGAGCAGGACGCGCAGGCCGAGCTCGACGGCTCGCTGCGGCGCATGGGCTTTGACCACGTGGACCTGATCTACGCGAGCGCGCCACCGCCCGGCATGAGCACCGCCGACCTGGTCGGCGCCGTCAGCGGGCTCATCACGGCGGGCAAGGCGCGCGCGTGGGGCGTGCTCAACTGGCCGCCAGCCGTGATCACCGAGGCTGTCCAGGCGGCGAGAACCCTGGGAGTCGCGCCGCCGTGCGCCGCCCAGCTCCCCTACAGCCTCGTCCAGCGCCCGCCCGTCGAGGACCCGGCCATGGCGACAGCGCTGCAAGCAGGCGGCATTGGCGTGGTCGCCTCGTTCTGCCTGGCTGGTGGTGTGCTCTCGGGCAAATACCGCTCGGCAGGCGCGGCCGGCCGGGCGGCGGGGACGCTTGACCAGCCCAGGGTCGCCCCGGCCGTCTCGGTGGCCGGCGAGCTTGCCGCCCTGGCCGGCCGGCTCGGCACCACGGCGGCGGCGCTGGCACTGGCGTTCCCGCTCGCCAGCCCGGCCGTGGCGAGCGTGCTCTTCGGCGCGACAAGCCCGGAGCAGGTCAGGGAGAATTGCGCCGCCATCAGCGTGCTCGACGGCCTGGCCGACGAGGACATCGCCGCGCTGCGCGGAGTCGGGTCGCCGTGAACCCAGAGCACGCCAAGCTGTGCAGCAGCCCGGAATGGGCGGCCTACTTGCAAGACCAGGTCCTCCGCCCGCTGCTCGACCTCCCGGGAGTCCGGCTCGGATCGTCCATGCTCGAGCTGGGGCCGGGGCCGGGCGCGGCGACCGAGGTGCTGCGCCAGCGGGTCGCACGGCTCACCGTTGTCGAGCTCGACCCGGTGGCGGCGGAGCGGCTCGCCGCCAGGCACGCGGGCGGCAACGTCACGGTCGTGACCGGCGACTGCTCGGCACTGGCCTTCCCCGACGCCTCGTTCGACGCGGTGGGCTCGTTCACGATGCTGCACCACATTCCGAGCCGTGCGATGCAGCTGGCCACGCTGCGCGAGGCGCAACGGGTGCTGCGCCCAGGCGGGGTGCTGATCGGGTCGGACAGCCCGCAGAGCGATGACCGGCATCACTTCCATGCCGACGACACGTACAACCCGATCGAGCCTGCCTACCTCCTCGTCGTCCTGCAGTCGCTGGGCTTTTGCCCGGTGACGATCACGGCTGGCCAGCAGGTCATGACCTTCATCGCGGTGAAGCCACCGGACGAACAGCCGCCGGGCGAACAGCCGCCAGATCAGCGCTGACATTCCTGCTGGCGCGCTGGCCGAGCGGATGCGTGGTACCGCCCGGCAGGAATCGCGGGCCGGCAAAGGACACCGACCGCGCTCGTGAGCCTGACCGCGCCGGGCCGCTAAGGAAGCAGCGCGATCTTGCCGGTGGTGTGGCCGCCGATCAGCTCACGGTGCGCCGCGGCCGCCTGCGCCAGCGGGAACGTCTGGCTGACTATCACCCGCAGCGCGCCCTCGGCGGCGAGCCTGGCCAGCTCGGGACGGGCGGCCGCCCGGATCTCGGCGCCAGGGTCGGCGCCAGGGCCGCCGCCGAGCGCCTTGATGCCGGCCGGCCCGGCCCGGCCGAACGCGGCGATCGTCGCGATCCTGCTCCGGTCGGCGACCAGCTCGAGCGAGACGTCGACGGCCTCGTCGGTGCCGACCAGGTCGATCGCGGCGTCGACGCCGCCGGGAGCCGCCGCGCGAACCCGGCCGGCGAGCCCAGGCCCGTACGTCACCGGCGTCGCGCCTAGGTCGCGCAGGAAGCCCTGCCGCGCCGCGCTGGCGGTGGCGACCACCGTCGCCCCCCGCGCGACGGCCAGCTGCACGGCCATCACGCCAACCCCGCCGGAGCCGCCATGGATCAGGACCACATCGCCCGCGCCGGTAGCGGTCGCGACGAGGCAATGCCAGGCGGTGACCCCGGTCAGCATCAGGCAGGCCGCCTGCGCCCAGTCAAGCGCGGCCGGCTTGGGCACGAGCGACTGCGCGGGCGCCACGAGCTCGGCCGCGTAGGCGCCGCTCACCGAGTACGCGATGACCTCGTCACCGGCTCGCACGGGCCCAGCCGGGCCGACCGCGTCGTCGGCGGCCTCGCTGACCACGCCCGCCGCCTCGTAGCCGAGCCGGATCGGCAGCCTGGCCGGATCGGCGCCGAACGCGCCGCTGTAGACCTTGTAATCGATCGGATTGACCCCGCAGGCCCGCACGCTGATCAGCGCCTGGCCTGGCCCGGGCCGGCCGGCCGGGAGGTCGGTTACCGAGATCTGCTCAGGGCCGCCGTAGCCGACGGCTTCCACGACTGCTGCCATGCGAGTCAGCCTATGACGGAAGGCAGCGCGACTAACAGCACCGGGTACCAGGCACGCCGGTCGCCTGGCCGGCCGGTGAAGTCGTAGCGGACCAGGCCAGGAGCGAGCGCGACCAGCGAGATCGACGTGGTGCCCCAGGACCGGCCGTCGGGCAGGTCCCGGCGCGCGATCAGGGCGGCAGGATCGGCGGGGTCAAGGCCGTCGCCGTCGAGCAGCGGCATCCAGTCGCCCCAGGCGTCGGCGACCGGCGCTCCTGGCCGGGGATCCGGGCGCTCAGCGGCGGCGAACCTGGGGGCGAAGTGCGCGACGCGCGCGAGCTCGTGGCGCAGGCCGGCCGCCTCCGCCTCGCCCGCCTCGCCCTGGCCAGTCCCGCTCAGGCCGGCCTTGCAGTCGACAATGCCGCTGTTGACAATGCCGCTGTTGACAATGCAGTGCAGGCCGGGCGGCAGCTCCCGGTCGCGCAGTTCCAGGCCATCCCAGCTGCGCATGACCGCGCGGCCGGGCCGGACGATCAGCAGGTGGAACGGGTCCAGGTCGGCGAGCGCGCCCTGGTCGAGCGGCCTGGCCGACGCGGCCTCGAGCGGCAGCACGCCTCGCGACCGCCGGGACTCAGGCGGCGCAGGCCGGCCGCGGCCGTTGAGCACGCACGCGACCAGGCGGTCGGCGGGCGCGACCGCGAGCCAGGTCCCGCCGGCCAGCAGGTCGCGGCCGCCGATCAGCGCGTCGTACCGCGGCCAGTGCCAACCAGGGGCCTCCCAGGCCCGGTCGGTGAGCTCGTCCCTGAACCCGGCAAGCAGCACGGGCAGGCCGGGTTCGATGCTCAGCACGACGGTGCACATGCCCCCATTTCAGCACGGGTCCTCCGGATCGCCGCGCTCCGCCCGGCGGCCCGCCGCGCGCCAATGGCCAGGCACAAACGGCCACCAGGGGTGGACCGTGCAAATGGCCGCCAGAGGTGGACCGTGCAAATGGCCACCAGAGGTGGACAATGATGGCATGCGAGCGGTTGAAGGGGCGCTGATCCACCAGGTTCATCCCGCCAAGATTGGCACGGACCTGACAGCCTCGATCATCTCGAATGCCTTGCTGTGGAACTCGTGCCCGAAGACGGCGGTTGCGGTGCGTTGCCTGCTTCCGGTGGCTGGCTCGGCCGCCGTGCTCGGCCTGGCCGACCTGGACGCGCTGTCTCGCACGCGCCGGGGGCGGTACGTGCTAGCGCACATGCCACCGTCAGCCCAGGCCGTCCGGTTGCTCGGGGACGCGGTGATGGGGATCGGCGCCTACCGGCGCAACCCGGCCCTGATGCTCGCGGGCGCGGCCGTCGTCGCGATCGGCTGGTCGCACGCCCTGTGGCCGCAGCCGACCCGCCTGGACTGATCAATGGACGCTCACAGGCTCCGCTGGTAGGCCAGGAACGCCCTGGTGGCCGCGAAGGCGGTGACGGCGACCGCCGCGGCCAGTAGCCCAGCGTACGAGCCGACCGTGGCCCACGCGGCGTGGCCGGCCGCCGCGATCCGGCCGGCGCTGGCCGCCCAGTTGACCGGGTTGTACCTGGCCACACTGGCGATCCAGCCTGGCACCAGCCGCAACGAGAGGAACGCGCCGGACAGGAACGTCAGCGGCAGCACCAGCGTGGTCGAGGCGCCGATCAGCGCCTCGCGCTGGCGGGTGAGCAGCGCGAATGCATTGGACAGCCCGGCCATCGCGAGCGCGATCAGCACGGATACCGCGATGAGCGCGCCGACGCCGATCGCGCCGCCGTCGAAGGTAGCCCCGGTCCCCCAGCCGATGGCGATGATGATGGCCGACTGGATGATCGTGGTGACCGCCTGGTACCCGAGCATGGCCGCGGTCAGGGCGCCCTTGCTGACCGGCGCGACGAGCAGCCTGTCAAGCACGCCGACCTGCATGTCCTCGATGTAGGACATGCCAGTCCAGCTCGACGAGAACATCGCGGTCATGATCACTACACCGGGGGTGAGGTAGGTGACGTAGTTGCCGCCGCCGAACCCCGGGATCTCCGCGACCTTCTTGAACAGCGCGCCGAACAGCAGCAGCCAGATGATCGGCTGGAGCAGGGTCATGAAGATGACGGCCGGCTGCCGGTAAAGCTCGCGCAGGTAGCGCCTGGTCAAGATCACCCAGGACTGACGTATCGAGCTCATGCGACGAGTACCCCCTCTGCCTGACGGAATGAACGGCCTGCGTGGTGCAGGTAGACGTCGTCAAGCGAGGCCGCGATGCCAGACGCCGCCGGGATCCCCGCCTTGAGCTCGCCGGGCGATCCCTGCGCGACGATCTTGCCCCGGTCCACGATCGCGACCCTGGCCGCGTACTGGTCGGCCTCCTCCAGGTAGTGGGTGGTGACCAGGATGGTCGTTCCCGTGCTCGCCAGTTCGGTCAGGACCGCCCAGAGGTCAGCCCGCCCCTCCGGATCCAGCCCCGTGGTCGGCTCGTCAAGGAACAGCACGGCGGGCCTATGCACGAGTACCGTCGCGATGTCGAGCCTGCGCCGCATGCCGCCCGAGTAGGTGCGCGCCCGGCGTTCGGCCGCGTCGGCCAGGCCGAACTGACCGAGCAGGCCAGTTACCCGGCGGCGCAGTTCCTTGCCGCGCATTCCGTGCAGGCTGCCCTGCATGGCCAGGTTCTCGCGCCCGGTGAGCAGCCCCACCGCGCCGCTGTGCTGACCGACCGCGCCGATCACCGACCGGGCCCGGCCAGGCTCGGCGAGCACGTCGATGCCAGCCACTGCCGCCCGCCCCTGGTCGGGCCGGGTCAGCGTGGTCAGGATCCGCACCGTCGTGGTCTTGCCCGCGCCGTTGGGGCCGAGCAGCGCGAAGATCGTGCCCGGCGAGACGGAGAAGGTCAGGCCGTCAAGCGCGCGCACCCCGCCCCGGTAGTCCTTGCGGAGGTCGTCCGCCACCACGATCGGAGTTTCTTCCCTCGTCATCGTTCCTCGTTCCTAACGTCGTTCTGTGGAGAACGCTGTTCTTACACGAACGACGTTAACTGAAGAACGACGTTCTGGTCAAGTACGATGTTTTGCATGGACGAGGCGCCCGGCTTGCCGCAGCCGCCCTGGCGATCAGCGCCCAGGCGCCAGCGCAACGCGCCCAGGGTGCAGCTCAGCCGCGACCTGGTGGTCGCCGCCGCGCTCAAGGTCATCGAGGCCGGCGGCGGCGGCGCCCTCACCATGCGCGGCGTCGCCGAGGAGCTCGGCGTCTCGGCCTCTGCCCTCTACGGCCACGTGGCCAACAAGGAGGAACTGATCCAGCTCGTGCTCGAGCAGATCATCGGGGAGATCCCGGTGCCGCGACCAGGAGGCGACTGGCGCGAGCTGATCCGGACTTTCGCGCGGGAGATGCTCGGCGTCTTCCGGCGCCATCCGGGCGTGGCCGGGCTGACTCTCGGCCGGGTGCCGTTCGGCCCGAGCCTGCTGGCCGGGAGCGAGCGCATACTCGGCGAGCTCCGAGCGGCCGGGATTCCCGACCAGGTCGCGGTGTACGTGGGTGACCTTGGCAGCCTCTACGTAGGCGCGTTCGCGCACGAGCTCGAGGTGACCCCGGTGGCCGAGCAGGGCGACTTCACGGCCCAGGCGGCCGGCTGGCTGAAGTCACTGCCCGCCGACCAGTTCCCCAACACGGTGGCGCTCGCCGACCTGATGGTCGCGGGGAACGCGCAGGACAGGTTCGAATGGGGCCTGGACGTCATCGTGCGCGGCCTGGCGAGCTACCTGACGGCGCCCCCGACCGCCGACGCCTGCTGGCCGCAGACCAATTGACCGGCTCCACCGCCACGGCCAGCCACCAAGAGGCCTGACATGAGAGCCGGCCAGGCCGGACATGAGAGCCGGCCAGGCCTGACATGAGAGCCGACCAGCCCGGACATGAGAGCCGGCCAGGCCTGACATGAGAGCCGGCCAGAAACGGCGCCACACCCGTCACACGGGTAACTTAGTCACCTCACGCCACTGTCCTTGATCATCTCTTCGCGATGAATGGCGGATCGGTCCGATTCTTCCGGGTGAATGGCACATTCATC
>JASIBM010000203.1 GCA_030045175.1 Streptosporangiaceae bacterium
TGGCTCCCGCGATAGGACTCGAACCTATAACCTGCCGGTTAACAGCCGGACGCTCTGCCGATTGAGCTACGCGGGATCGGACTTGCCGCGGGCCGGCCTGCCTGGCGAGCCAGGCTGTCTGCGCCGCGGGGATAAGGGTAGCGTACCTGGCCGGATGCGCGCGCAGGTCCCAGGCCCGGCGCAGGTCGCGTGCGCATAACAATCCGCGCAGCGGGGCATGACGACGGGCGTCAGCGCTGCGCGTCGAGCAAAGCAGGCCAGCGGGGGAACTGCCGTAGCGCGACCTGATCTTCGCGGGGGACCAAGATGCGGTTTTATCGAATCACCTTCGTGGGCGGCCTGGCCATCGGCTACGTGCTCGGCGCCCAGGCCGGGCGCGAACGGTATGAGCAGCTCAAGCGGCTGGCGCGCAAGGCAACGGAGAGCCCTGCCATGCAGCAGACGGCTGGCGCCCTTCAGGCGCAGGCCACCAGCACGGCCAAGTCGGCCCGCAGCAAGGCTTCGGCAACCGTGCGATCCGCGCGAGACCAAGCGGCCGCCAAGGTCACCGGCGTGCGCAAGAGCTCATCCAAGCTCGCGCGGCGCAGGTCGGAGCAGGGGAAGGCGACACGAGAGGCTGCCGAGGTGCCCAGTGTGGTGCCGCAGCCAACCAGCGAGGACCAGCGCCCCTTCGTTCCCGTGAACGGCGGCTTCGGCGACGACGACGTGATGCCCTGACCGGCTACGCCCCGGCTAGGTACTCGCGCAGCATCTGCGCCCGGCCCGGATGCCTGAGCTTGACCAGCGTCTTCGACTCGATCTGCCGGATTCGCTCCCTGGTCACGCCGAAGTCCTTGCCGACCTCCTCGAGGGTCCTCGGATGGCCGTCGATCAGGCCGAAGCGTAGCTGGATGATCCGCTGCTCGCGCGGCGAGAGCGTCTCGAGCACCTGTTCGAGCTGGTCCTGGAGCATCATGAAGGCGGCCGCCTCGATCGGGACGACGGCGTCCGCGTCCTCGATGAAGTCACCGAGGTCGGAGTCCTCCTCACCGATGGGCGCCTGAAGCGACACCGGCTCTTGCGCGATTCGCTGGATCTCGGCGACCCGGTCGGCCGGCAGCCCCATCTCGGCTGCGACCTCGGTCGGCGTGGGCTCCCTGCCCAGGTCCTGGTGCAACTGCCGCTGCACCCGCGCCATCTTGTTGATGGTCTCGACCATGTGCACGGGGATCCTGATCGTGCGCGCCTGGTCGGCTATGGCCCTGGTGATCGCCTGCCTGATCCACCAGGTCGCGTACGTGGAGAATTTATAGCCCTTGGTGTAGTCGAACTTCTCCACCGCCCTGATCAGGCCCAGGTTGCCCTCCTGGATAAGGTCAAGGAACAGCATTCCGCGGCCGATGTAGCGTTTGGCAATGGAGACCACAAGCCGGAGGTTCGCCTCGATCAGCCGCTGCCTGGCACGCCAGCCCTGATCAGCGACGATGCCGAGCTCCGCCACGTTCGCGCAGGCGCCCACGGGACCCTGCTGCTCGCCTAGCAGCACCTCCTGGGCGAACAAGCCCGCTTCGATCGCCTTGGCGAGCTCCACCTCGTCGTGCGCGGTCAGCAGCGGCACCTTGCCGATCTCGCGGAGGTAGATGCGCACCAGGTCGCTCGTCCCGCCGCGGCGGGCGCGTTCTGACGCCTCGCCCTGGCGCAGGCATTCAAGGTCGTCGATCCCCCCGTCCACGATCTCTATGCCGTCCTCGGCGAGCACCCGCATGACGTCGTCGATCGCGTCGGGCATGAGCTCGCTGCGCTCGAACGCCGTGGTGAGGTCGGCAAGCGCGACCGTTCCGTGCTCCTTTGCCCGTGATATGAGCTCTGTGACCAGATCCGCTGTAGGCGCAAGCACTGGAGTCATGCTCAACAGTCTGCGACAACCACGCTGCGTCGCGGGGTTTGAAAATTGTCACCTTACGGTTAGTTTAGGCGGGTCAACATATGGCAAGAATTCATCTCTACTCCAAACCTCCGCGCTCAAGCAGCAACTTGCGCCGCTGCTCGAGTGCGACCAGGTCACCGAACATGCGGTTGTAGTCCGCCTGCTCGGTGACCGGGTTCATCCGCTGCAGTCGCGACTTCACCGCGGCGATCCTTCTTGACACGTCGAGTTCCTCGAGCCTGGTGAGCACGTCGTCGGCGAACCTGGCGTCCGGCTCGCCCTCGGCACCCGGAGCCTCGACCGGCTCGACGGCGAGCCTGGTAACGAAGCCCCTGGCGGCGTCGTTCGGGGCGGCGGCGAGCAGTCGTTCGGCCCATTCGCGCACCGGCCCTGCCGACGCGACCCCGCCGCACCCCTCGATGAGCTCGTGCACCGCCCGGTGCGCGGGCGCGGTGAACACGTCGGTGCCCAGGCCGTCAAAGGCCGGGCCGAGCAGCACGGGACGCTGGAGCGCGAGCTTGAGCGCCTGCCGCTCGAGGTTCACGACCGGATCGTGCGGGTCGTAGCCGACGGGCCACGCCCGCTCGCCGCCGTTCGAAGCGCTGGCGACCAAGCGAGCGGCCTCAGGTTCTCCTGCGCTGCCAGCCCCGGCGCTGGCAGCGGCACCGCCGCGAGCCCCGGCCAGGTTGCCGCGCTTGCCGCGAGCGATGTGCTCGTTGATCCGGCTGATCACCAGGTCCTGATCCATCAGCCCGAGCCAGCGGTCCACGTTCCCCGCGTAGACCTTGCGCAGCCCGAGGTCCTTGATCCTGGCGACGATCGGGGCCGCCGCGTCGAGCGCCGCGATCCGCCCCTCGGCCGAGTCCAGGTCGAAGCTGCTCACCTCGCTGCGGATCGCGAACTCATACAGCGGCAGGCGGCCGGCCACCAGTTCCCTGACCGCCGCGTCGCCCTCCTTCAGCCGCAGGTCGCAGGGATCCATCCCGTCCGGCTGCACGGCGACGAAGGTCTGGGTGACGAACTTCTCCTCCATGGCGAACGCCCGCAGCGCGGCGCGACGCCCGGCCGCGTCGCCATCGAAGGTGAAGATCACCTCGCCGCGCAACTGGCTGTCGTCCATCAGGAGCCGCCGCAATATCGCTATGTGACCCTCGCCGAAAGACGTCCCGCTGGTCGCGACCGCCGTGGTCACGCCGGCCAGATGGCACGCCATCACGTCGGTGTAACCCTCCACGATCACGGCCTGCCTGCGTTGCGCGATATCGCGCTTGGCCAGGTCGGCGCCGTAAAGCACGGAGCTTTTCTTGAATATCGGCGTCTCCGGGGAATTCAGGTATTTGGGGCTGTTGTCGTCGGCGGCCAGCTTGCGCGCGCCGAACGCGATCACCTCGCCCGCTAGGTCCCTGATCGGCCAGATAAGCCTGCCGCGGAACCTGTCCACCAGGCCGTGCCTGCCCTGGCCTGCCAGTCCCCCGGCCAGCAGCTCCTCGTCGGTGAAACCGCGTCCGCGCAGGTACTTGGTCGTCACCTCCCAGTCATCGGGTGCGTAGCCGAGGCCGAATCGCTGCGCGTCGCCGGAGGTGAATCCGCGCGAAGACAAGAAATCGCGCGCCAGGCCGGCAGCGGCGGATTCCAGCTGTTCCGAATAAAAGGATTGCGCGGCTCGGTGCGCCTCGATCAGCCTGCGCCGGCGGGATTGTTCCTGGCCGGGCACGTGCCCGCCCTGCTCGTAGCGCAATTCGATGCTTGCCCTCGCCGCGAGCCGCTCCACGGCCTCGGTGAAGCCCAGGTTATCAATCTTGCGCACGAATTCGATCACGTCGCCACCCTGGGCGCAGGAAAAGCAATACCAAAGCCCGCGCGCCGGGGTCACGTTGAATGACGGGGTCTTCTCCTCATGGAACGGGCACAGGCCCTTGAGCGAGTCGGCGCCAGCGGCCCGGAGCTGGAGATACTCGCCGACCACCGCGTCGATGGCAGAGCGTTCCCGAACGAGCGCAATGTCCTCGTCGCGAATCCGGCCCGCCATCCCCGCCCTTCCTGTCGCCGTCAGCGCCCGCCCCGGGCGTCACGC
>JASIBM010000204.1 GCA_030045175.1 Streptosporangiaceae bacterium
GTGCCGACCCGGCTGGCAAGCGCGCTCTCCCGCGCTCAGCGGCCGTTGAACGCGTCCCGCAGCCGGGAGAAGAATCCCTGCTCCCCCGGCGCGAACCGGCCAGGCGGCGACTCCTCGCCGCGTAGCCTCGCGAGCTGCCTGAGCAGTTCCTCCTGCTCGGGATCCAGCTTCAGCGGCGTCTCCACGGTCACATGGACCACCAGGTCGCCCCGGCCCGACGTGTGCAGGTGCGAAGAGCCCTGCCCGTACAGCGGGATCGTCTGGCCGGACTGCGTTCCTGGCCTGATGTCGATGGTGGCCGGCCCGTCGAGCGTCTGGATCTGCACGGTCGCGCCGAGCGCTCCAGCCGTCATCGGGATCGTCAGCGTGCAGTGCAGGTCGTCACCGTGCCGCTCGAAGATCGCGTGCGGGCGCTGCACGATCTCGAGGAACAGGTCGCCGGGCGGACCACCGCCCGGCCCGACCTCGCCCTCCCCCGCGAGCTGGATCTGCGTGCCGTCCTCCACCCCGGCCGGGATGCGCACCTTGACGCTCCGCCGCGTCCTGACCCGCCCGTCACCGTCGCACTCGTGGCACGGCCTGCGGATGATGGTGCCGTATCCGCCACAGCCGGGGCACGGCCGGGACGTCATCACCTGGCCGAGGAAGGACCTGGTCATCTGCCTGACCTCGCCCATGCCACCGCATACCTCGCACGTGCTGGGGTGAGTACCTGCCGCGGTGCCCTCGCCGGAGCACGCGGGGCAGACCACGGCGGTGTCCACGGTCAGGTCCCTGGTAGTGCCGAACGCGCACTCGGACAGGTCGAGGTCCACCCTGATGGTCGCGCTCCGGCCGCGGCGCGCCCGGCTGCGCGGGCCCCGGGTGGCACCGCCGCCGAAGAAGTGGTCCATCAGGTCGCTGAAGGGGAAGCCGGCCGCGAACCCGCCCATGCCGCCGGGGGCGAACGGGTCAACTCCCCGGTCGTACAGCTCGCGCTTCTCGGGATCCGACAGGACCTCGTAGGCCTGGTTGATCTCCTTGAACCGTTCCTGCGTCACCGGATCAGGATTGACGTCAGGGTGCAGCTCACGTGCCAGCCGCCGATATGCCTTCTTGATCTCGTCCCCGTTAGCCCTACGGTCCACGCCAAGCGTGGCGTAGTAGTCGGTCGTCACGCTCACCCCTACGACTCCGCCAGGATCTGACCCGTGTACCGTGCCACCGCGCGTACTGCTCCCATCGCTGTCGGGTAGTCCATTCTCGTCGGGCCAACCACGCCGAGCTTGGCCAGCGGCCTATCGCCTGAACCGTAGCCCGTCGCCACCACCGACGTGCCCCGCAGTCCCTGCACATCGTTCTCAGCGCCGATCCTGACGGTCACCGACAACTGGTCGTCAGCCTCGCCGAGCAGGCGCATGAGGACGACCTGTTCCTCAAGGGCCTCAAGCACCTCGCGCAGCCCACGGGAGAAGTCGGCAGGTGTCAGGTTCGACGCGCCACCGACGACGATCTTCTCATCGTGCCTGGCCACCAGCGTCTCGAGGATGACAGAAAGCACCGCCGCGGCGTTAACGCGCTCCCCGGCGTCGACCCGCTCGGGCAGATCGGCGACCAGCGATGCCACCTCGGTGAGCTTGCGCCCGACCAGGCAAGCATTGAGCACGGCGCGCAACTGGGTGACAGAGTCCTCTGCTACGACGGCAGGAAGCTCGACGACCCGCTGCTCGACACGACCCGTGTCGGTGATGAGCACGAGCAGCAGTCGCCGGTCAGCCAGCGGGACAAGCTCGACATGGCGGACCGCTGACTTGCTCAGCGAAGGGTACTGCACGACGGCGACCTGCCGGGTCAGCTGGGCGAGCAACCGGACCGTCCGCATGACGACGTCGTCGAGGTCGTAAGCGCCGGCCAGGAAGGTCTCGATAGCCCGGCGTTCCGCGGCCGAGAAGGGCTTGATGGCCGACAGCCGGTCCACGAACAGGCGGTAGCCCTTATCCGTCGGGATCCGGCCCGCGCTGGTGTGCGGCTGGACGATGAACCCCTGCTCTTCGAGCACGGCCATGTCATTGCGGATCGTCGCGGGCGACACGTCGAGGCCGTGGCGGTCGACCAGCGCCTTCGATCCGACCGGCTCGTTGGTGGACACGAAGTCCTCGACTATCGCCCGCAGCACGGCGAGCTTGCGGTCATCTAGCACGCGTCCACCTCCCCTGGCACTCAACGTTCCCGAGTGCCAAGTCTATGTCCGAACGATACTGGGACACCCCGCATCAAGTCACCGTGTGCGGCTGCGCGCGTTCATCGCAGGTCTACTGTGATGACGGACCGAATATGACCTGTAACTCGCCGTAGCGGACTCGGGGGAGCCGATGACCAGCGCGCCAGCACTCGCACCCAGCCGGCCAGCGGACCGGGCCTGGGCGGTGACCGGCTACCTGGCCGCCGGGCTCCTGGGCTTCGCGCTGCCGCTGGCGATCTACTTGTGCGCCCCGAGGCGCGCGCGATTCCTGCGCGCGCACGCCGCCCAGGCGACCAACACGGCCATCACGTTGCTGCTGTACACCACCTGCGCGGCCATCTTCGGCGGGCTGCTCTCGCTCGACTCCGCCCGCATCGCGATCAAGGTCGGAGCCGCCGCCGCCATCACGGTCTGGGCGCTCACGCTCGGCTACCTGGCAAGGGCGATCACGGCCGCACGAGCTGGCGCGTTCCGCCAGATCCCGAGCTGGCTCTGCGCCGTCCTGCTGCGCGCCCCTGCCCGGTCGGCTCACCGCGCCCCCCGGACACGCCCTAATCGGTCAGGTCACCGATCACGGCGTCCGCGAGGAGCCGGCCGCGCCTGGTGAGGACGACGCGTCCGCAGTTGAACGCGGCGGCGTCCGCCAGCCCATCGTGCACCGCGGCCCGCGCGGCGGCCAGGCCAGGCTCGCCAAGCTCGCGCACGTCGCACCCCGCCGCCAGCCGCGTCGTGAGCATGATCCGCTCGGTCCTGCGCTGCTCGTCGGTCAGCACCTCCCGGGCCTGACCCGGGCTGACCCCGGCGACCACGCGCTGGGCGTAGGCAGCCGGATGCCTGACGTTCCACCAGCGGGTGCCGCCGACGTGGCTGTGCGCGCCCGGGCCCACGCCCCACCAGTCACCGCCGGTCCAGTAGAGCAGGTTGTGCGCGCAGGCGGCACCGGGCCCGGCCGACCAGTTGGAGATCTCGTACCAGCTCAGGCCCGCGGCGCCGAGCAGGTCATCGGCCGCCAGGTAGCGGTCGGCCAGCTCATCGTCGTCAGGCGCCGCTAGCTCCCCGCGCCTGATCCTCGCGGCCAGCCTGGTGCCGTCCTCGACGATCAGCGCGTAGGCGGATATATGGTCGGGCCCGGCCGCGACCGCGTCGCCCACCGAGCGCTCCCAGTCGGCCGTGCTCTCCCCTGGCGTGCCGTAGATCAGGTCCAGGCTGACGTGGTCGAACCCGGCCGACCTGGCCCACGCCGCGCAGCGTTGCGGCCGGCCTGGCGAGTGCGCCCGGTCGAGCACGCCGAGCACGTGGCTGGCCGAGCTCTGCATGCCAAGCGAGATCCTGGTGAACCCGGCCGCCCGCAACTGCGCAAGCGACCGCTCGTCCACGCTCTCCGGATTCGCCTCCGTGGTCACCTCGGCGCCCGGGGCGAGGCCGAACTCCGAGCCGATCGCCCGCAAGATCGCCGCCAGGTCGGCGGGCGGAAGCAGCGTGGGCGTCCCGCCGCCGAAGAACACGGTGCGCACCGCAGGAGCCGCCGGGCCGAGCACCTTCCTGGCGAACGCCACCTCCGCGATCGCCGCGCCCGCGTAGCTCTGCCTGGTCGCCCCTGGGCCTAGCTCGGTGGCGGTGTAGGTATTGAAGTCGCAGTAGCCGCACCGGGTCGCGCAAAAGGGCACGTGCACGTAGATTCCGAACGGGCTGGCGCCAAGCCGGTCGAGCGCGGCAGGCGGGAGCAAGCCGTCGGCAGGCACGGGTTCCCCGTCTGGCGGCGCCCCTGGCACGATCAGGCCACCCCGTAGCGCCCGGCGCCGAGCACCCGCTGGCCGGCCTCGTCCCACTTCCGCCCCCGGCCTGGCACGGTCAGCAACCTAAGCATCAGGTCGGTGTCGCCGTAGTACGCGCGCATCGACTCGGCGACCGTCACGTGCTGCGCCGGCCTGGCCAGCACGGTGATCTCGGTTCCGGCGCCGATCTCGCCCTCGGCGAGCACCCGCAGCATCGCGCCGGGCCGGCCAGCGGCCGCGAACCGCTTCACCCAGTGCTCCTCGCCGGTCCAGGCCGCGAACGTCCCGCACGGGATCCGCGGCGCCGTTACCTGCACGACCACGTCGCCCATCTGCCACGTCTCGCCGATCAGCGCCGCGTTCACGTCAAGCCCCGCCGTCGTGACGTTCTCCCCGAACTCCCCGTTGCGCAGCTCCCTGCCGAGCTGCTCGGTCCACCAGTCCAGGTCCTCCCTGGCGTAGGCATAGACCGCCTGCTCGGTGCCGCCGTGTTCCACCTTGGCGGCGTGATCGTCGCCGTTCAGGCCCAGCCAGCCGACCCGCACCAGGCCAGCGGCCGGGCGCTTGTCGATCGCGCTGCGGCCAGGCTTGCCGCCGATCTGGAGCGGCCGCACCTGGCCGGTGTTTACCGAGAGGATCCGAGCGCCCGTCATGCCCGCAACGCTAGCCGATTAACCTAGGATTCAGTGCACGCGCGACAGTCACGCGAATAGTGAGGCAGCACCGATGACGGCTGGCGGCTACGGGTCGATGCGAGCCACCGACGCGGACCGGGACAACGTGCACTCCGTTCTCCAGTCCGCCTACGCCGATGGCAGGCTCACCTGGGAGGAATTCGACGCCAGATCCACCGCGCTGGTGGCCGCCAAGACCTACAACGAGCTCGCTGTGCTCACCACCGACCTGCGCGGGCCTGGCCAGCTCGCGCCCATCACGCCGTACCAGGCCGCGGCCGGGCTCGCGCGGGCCCCGCACACCAACCCGGCGGCGATCTGCTCGCTGTGCTTCGGCATCGGCCAGGTGGGCCTGCCGCTGATCGGCGCGGTCGTGGCCGTAGCCTGCGGCCACGCGGCGAAGAGCGAGATCAAGCGCACCGGCGACGCCGGCACCGGGCTGGCCACGGCCGGGATGGTGCTCGGCTACCTGGGCCTGGCCTTCTGGCTGTTGCTATTGGTTCTCTTCATCAGGGCATGACGCCTTTGAGGCACCCTTCGGCTCGCTCGCGCAGGCCCCCGCCGGGCTATCCTGGCGATGACATGCTCCGATCGCGGGAACGGATGCGGCTATGACGGCTGGCGGCTACGGCTACGGGTACATGCGGGCGACGGATCAGGACAGGGAGAACGTCCGGTCGATGCTGCAGGACGCGCACGCCGAGGGCAGGCTGGACTGGCAGGAGTTCGATGCCAGGACCACCGCGCTGCTACGGGCGCAGACCTATGATCAGCTCGCCGCGCTGACGGCCGACCTGCCTAACCGGCTCCCGGCCGGGCCGCCGCAGCTCTACTACCGGCCGCCGGCCATGGGCGTGCGCACCACCAACAGCCTGGCGATCGCGTCGCTGGTCTGCGGCATCGGCCAGGTCTTCTTCTGGCTCGCCAGCGGGATCCCCGCGATCGTGCTCGGTCACATCGCCCGCAAGCAGATCAGGAAGACCGGCGAGGACGGCGACGGGATGGCGCTCGCCGGACTGATACTCGGCTACATCGGCCTCGGGCTCACGGTGCTTGGCGCGATCTTCCTTGTCGTGACCGTCGCCGTGGCCGTGCATGGCCACAATTCCAGCCCCTTGCCCCAGCCCGGAGGCTGACCGGACCGGGGGGCTGACTACCCGGGCCGCGCGACCGCCCGCCAGGCCCGGCCCGGCCGCGTGCCTTACGCCTTCTTGTCTGCGCTCTGCTCGGCCGTCAGCGCGGCGACGAAGGCCTCTTGCGGGACCTCGACCCGGCCGATGGTCTTCATCCGCTTCTTGCCTTCCTTCTGCTTCTCGAGCAGCTTGCGCTTGCGGGTGATGTCGCCGCCGTAGCACTTGGCGAGCACGTCCTTGCGCAGGGCCCTGATGTTCTCCCTGGCGATGATCCTGGCGCCGATGGCGGCCTGGATCGGCACCTCGAACTGCTGCCGCGGGATCAGCTCCTTCAGGCGCGCGGTCATGGCCAGGCCGTACTCGCGCGCCTTGTCCTCGTGCACGATCTGGCTGAACGCGTCGACCGGCTGCCCCTGGAGCAGTATGTCGACCTTGACCAGGTCGGCCTCCTGCTCGCCGCCGGGCTCGTAGTCCAGGGAGGCGTAGCCGCGGGTGCGCGACTTGAGCTGGTCGAAGAAGTCGAAGATGATCTCGGCGAGCGGCATCGTGTACCTGATCTCCACCCGGTCGGCGGACAGGTACTCCATCCCGATGAGCGCGCCGCGGCGGGACTGGCAGAGCTCCATGATGGCGCCGATGTAGTCACTGGGCGCCAGCACCGTGGCGCGGACCACTGGCTCGAAGACCTTGGCGATCTTGCCAGCCGCGATCGCTCCCGTCTTGGTGGCGATGCCGCCAGGACCAGAAGGAAACTCACTCGGGTTGGTGACCACCACCTCGGCACCGGAGTCCATGACGACCCGGTAGACCACGTTCGGCGCGGTGGAGATCAGCGACAGGTCGAACTCCCGCTCGAGGCGCTCCCTGATGATCTCCATGTGCAGCAGGCCGAGGAACCCGCACCGGAACCCGAACCCGAGCGCCGTCGAGGTCTCTGGCTCGTATACCAGGGAGGCGTCGTTCAGCCGCAGCTTGTCGAGGGCGTCGCGAAGCTCCGGGTACTCGTCGCCGTCGACCGGGTACAGGCCGGAGAACACCATCGGCTTCGGGTGGGAGTAACCGGCCAGCGGCTGCGCCGCCGGCCGCGCGGCGCTGGTGATCGTGTCGCCCACCCGGGCCTGGCGCACGTCCTTGACGCCCGTGATCAGGTATCCGACCTCGCCTGCCGCCAGCCCGTCGGACGGCACGGGCTCGGGCGAGATGACCCCGACCTCGAGCGTCTCGTGCACGGCGCCGGTCGAGAGCATGAGCGTGCGCTCCCGGCGGGACAACCTGCCGTCCATCATGCGAACGTAGGTGACCACGCCCCGGTAGGTGTCGTAGACCGAGTCGAAGATCAGCGCCCTGGCCGGGGCGCCCAAGTCCCCCGCCGGCGCTGGAACCTGGGCGATGACCGTGTTCAGCAGGTCGGCGACGCCCTCGCCGGTCTTGGCAGACACCCGCAGCACGTCGCCAGGCTCGCAGCCGATGATCTTGGCGAGCTCCGCCGCGTACTTCTCCGGCTGGGCGGCCGGCAAGTCGATCTTGTTAAGCACGGGGATCAGGTGCAGGTTCGCGTCCAGGGCCAGGTACAAGTTCGCCAGCGTCTGCGCCTCGATCCCCTGAGCGGCGTCCACGAGCAAGATCGCGCCCTCACAGGCCGCGAGCGACCTGGATACCTCGTAGGAGAAGTCCACGTGCCCAGGCGTGTCGATCAGGTTCAGCACGTAATGACGGCCATCCGCGCCGCGCCAGGGCAGCCGGACGGCCTGGCTCTTGATCGTGATGCCGCGCTCGCGCTCGATGTCCATCCGGTCCAGGTACTGCGCCCGCATCTGCCGGTCGCCGACCACGCCGGTGAGCTGGAGCATGCGGTCGGCCAGCGTGGACTTGCCGTGGTCGATGTGAGCGATGACGCAGAAGTTCCTGATCACCGCCTGATCGGTACGCGACGGCTCGGGCAGGTCGGGCATGGGTGGCACGGTCATCCGCTCGGGTGCTGGACAATTCTGTGAACTTGCGGTTCTTCGCCGCCGTCTATGGTCGCATGCCGGGACCGATGCCCGTGCCAGCGGCCAGTGCACCTTGGTTTGAGTCACCAGGCCGATCTCCGATATCCTTCATCGTCGGATGCCTGCATGCCCGCACGTTCGTGCCGGGTGCGCCAGCGCGGGGTTCCGGGGTCGCACCCCGGGCCAGCGCGACCTCGGCTAGCGCCGGGCACACCAAGACCGGAAGATAACCGAACCTAGCGAGGCATTCGCGTGGCGAACATCAAGTCCCAGATCAAGCGTAATAAGCAGAACGAGAAGGCCAGGCTGCGCAACAAGGCCGTCAAGTCTTCGCTCAAGACGGCCGTGCGGAACTTCCGCACGGCGGCGAACACCGGCGACGCGGACAAGGCGAGCGCGGCGCTCCGTGTCGCGTACGTGAAGCTGGACAAGGCAGCGAGCAAGGGCGTCATTCACAAGAACCAGGCCGCGAACCGCAAGTCAGCTCTCGCCAAGCGCGCCGCCACCCTGAGGCACCCCTAGCCAGGCACCGCCCTCAGCCGCACGACCAAGTCGACAGGCCCATGTCTCATCGGGGCGGGCGGGAGCCAATCGCGCGGACCATGACGCCGAGAAGCCGGTCGGCTGGGCAGTATCCGAAGCTGCGTGAGTCGTAGCTGCCCAGGGAGTTGTCACCGAGCACCGCGAATGTCCCGGGCGGAACAGACCTGCCGGTCAAACTCGGCGGCTCGGGCGACCACAAGCGCGACGGTGTGTCCTCCCGTGGCCAGACGTCGCCAGGAAGTGCGGCGACCCGTTTGACGAGCCAGACTCGAGAAGTGGCCGGCCAGGCAGGCGGCGGCGTGTCCCAGGTGCCGTCACGACCGGGTCTCTCCACGACCACGATCTGCCCTAGTCGGAGCTGGCCGAGCCTGGCCCGGCGGACCAAGACACGGTCCCCGCTAGCCAGGGCTGGGCGCATGCTCTCACCGGTCACGGTGACTACCGCGATCCGGCGCCGGAGCAGCCAGACGACCGCGGCTACCGCCGATACGGCCACGGCCAGGTCGGCCGCCACGCGTCGCATCAGTCCGCCCGGTCCAGGCGCATGGCCGCGACCGCCGACAGCGGCCCGCTGGGCACGGCGAATTCAGTCACTGCCTTGTCCCGCCTGCTCGGCCGAAGTCTCCGCATAGCCCCTGGCCTGCAGGGAGAACAGCCGCGCGTAGACGCCGGATCGGCTCATCAGGGCATCGTGCGTGCCCTGCTCACCGATGATCCCATCAGTGAGCACCACGATATGGTCGGCATCACGGATGGTATTCAGCCGGTGGGAGATCAGCAACGTAGTGCGGTCGCGCCGACCATCGTGCAGGCTGGTGTGGATCTCGTGCTCCGCCTCGGCGTCCAGCCCCGAGCTGGGCTCATCGAGGATCAGCAGGTTCCGGTCGGAGCGCAGCAGTGCCCGGGCCAGTCCCAGCCGCTGCCACTGGCCGCCGGACAGCAGCACGCCGGTCCGCGGGTCATCGCGGTCGGCCAGGTCGAAGTAGGTACGGGTCAGCAGCGTGTCGTACCCATTCGGCAAGCCCGCGAGCGTGTCGTGGACGCCGGACAGGCGGGCCGCCGTGACGAGGGCCTGCGTGTCGCCAGCCCTGGCCAGGTCGCCGACGCCGATGTTCTCGGCCGCGCTCAGCTCGTAGGCCATGAAATCCTGGAACACGACGCTCATGCGATCGCGCAAGGCACCCGGATCCAGGTCGCGCAGATCCACGCCATCCCACAAGATCGTCCCGCGGTCCGGCTCGTAGAACCGGCAGACGAGCTTCACCAGTGTGCTCTTGCCCGCCCCGTTGCGCCCGACCAGTGCTACCGCCTGACCGCGCGGGATGAACAGGCTGACGCCGCGCAGCACCCAAGGCTGGCCAGGCCCGTAGCGGAACCAGACGTCGCGCAGCTCGATGCCGTGCCGCAGCACCGGCACCGGTGGTGATGGCACCGACGCCGGCAGCGGCCCGGGTGGCGGGACCAGGTCCGGCCCCTCGGCCACGACCTGCCGGTAGGACCGCAACGTCAGCACCGCCTGATAGGCCAAAGCGGCGCCGCTGACGAGGACAGTCAGCGCCGACGAGACGGCCGCGAGCGCAGCTACGAAGATCGAGACGTCCCCTATCGTCATCCTCCCGTGCGCGGCCGCGAAGATCGCCCACAGCAACCCTGCGGCCGCGACCAGCGCGCTGAGCAAGGCCAGCCAGGTATAGACCGACAGTGTCCGGCGGTCGACGCGCTGGTTAGCCCGGTGAATGGCGCGCAGTTCACCCAGCAGCCGGCCAGCGAAGAAGTCACCCAGCCCGAACAGGCGGATCTCCTTCGCCGCCGCATAATCGGTCAGCAGGTTCGCGTAGAAGAACTGGCGCCGCTGGGCGTGACTGATACCGGCGAACATGGCCGCCCGCTGCCTGCTGATGTCAAATTCGGTGTAGATCCCCGGGACCGTCGCGAGCAGCACGATGGCCGCGATCACTGGATTGAGCACCGCGAGCGTGATGAGGAATCCGGTCAGGGTCACGGCCGATTGGGCGAACGCCAACCCGCCGCCGAGGATCTGGCCAGGGGCGGAGCTGGCGGCCTGCTGTGCGACATTGAGCCGGTCGTGAAACCCGGGATCCTCGAGCCTGCGCAGGCCGGTCAGCCGGTTCACCGCCGTGAACAGTTCGGTGGTGGCACGCCGCTGGCTGGCCCGGTCGGACTGCGCGGTCAGGTATGTGCCGACGTTGGGCAGCACCGCCTGCAAGCCGCCGGCTATCGCGAGCATGACCGCGTCGGCCAGCAGCCGTGCCGACAGGGGATGGGCGCTTGCGAGCAGGTCAAGAACCGACCGCAGCAACCACGCCGCCGCAACCGGCGCCAGCCCGGTCACCACGGTAATCACTAGCCGCCCGGCGAACGCCCAGCGGTGGGCCTGCCACACCAGGGACAGCGCCGCGGCCAGCGTCCGCCCAAATCCGGCCTCGTCGGCCGGGTCCAGCGCCGCATCCTCGGCCGACTCGCCGTGGCGGCTCACAGTGCCGTAACGGGCTCGGGCAGCATGGCCGGGTCATACCCGGACGCCACAATTGCGCCATCCGCGCCGAGCAGGCAGAACGCCGGGAACCCTGCCACCTTGAATGCCCTGGCTACCTCGCCGTCCACCCGCTCGATGCACACCCGGCTGACCTCAGCCAGCCTGTCCAGGTAAGGCGGGGGCTCGCCGCTGGGCGCCACCACCACCGACAGCACGCTGTCCGGCGCCACCTGATGGCTCCTCAGGTAGTCCACGAACGGGCTGACCCGCTCCGGGCAGGCTGAGCACGACGACGAGAAAAAACCCGCCACCCGCAGTCCGCCAGCCCCGGGCAGCCGCTCCCCGCCCGTGGTAACAGCGGAGAAGGCCGCCACCGGCTCCCCGGCGGCCAGCCCGACCACGGGCGGCGTGACAGCCCCGCCCCGGCTCAGCAGCTCGGTGTGCTCACGCAGTCGACGGATCACCCCGAAGGTCAGCAGCAGGTCCAGCAGGCACAGCGCGCCGATGACGCCCACCGCGGCCGCAAGAAAAGCCACACTCGCTCCATCATATTATCGCGACGTATACAACCAGCCGATCGATCTGAAACGGCAGCACATAACGCGTGATTCAACCGGGTGACCTAAGTAGTCTTATCGTCATCTAGCGCAATGCTGTTGCTGTGACCCGCTGACAGCCGGTCACAGCAACAGCTACCAGCACCTCAGCAGACGGTGGCGGTCATGTAGCAAACACCGCACTCGAAGTGGCCGAGGACGTCGCAGCATTGATGTATGTACTGGTAACCACCACTGCAGTAACAATTGTAGTTCTGGCAGGGGACGACTTGCGCGGATGCGGTCATCCGCGGCGCAACTGCGGACAAGAGCCTGTCAGCAAGCGATACTACGAGGCGCATCTCATCACCTTCCCAGAACTCGGCCGACGTTCCTCGTCGCACCGTTTCGCGGCGTGGTCGCCATAATCTAATGTAGCTGAACCCAAATATCTCCCCGGAACAGGTCATTGTCAAGCTTATGTGTGCCTGCCGCCAGGGGTCAGCTGGCCGCTACAGCGCCGGACGCGAGTGACTAGTGTCAGGATTAGTCCAGAAACAGGCCATAATGCCAGTTATTCATTAGCTTGACCCGAACACCGTGCCATTGGAGTTCTTCACTGCCGTTACTAGGTCACGTCGCGGCACTCCGCTATGATCCGCAGGGCTCGCTCCAGCGCGTAGCCTGCGCTCACGGCCTCACCCTTGACCTGAGCGTCGGCCAGCGCGACCGCGCCGTGGGCCCTGGCCAGCCCGGCCGAGCTCCATCCCTGCAGCTGCTGGCGCGCCTTGTCGATCATCCACGACGGCATCGCAAGCTCGCTGGCGAGCGCGTCGGCGCTCTTGCCGCGCGACGCGCTGCCGACCAGGGCTAGCGTCCTGATCCCGCGCGCCAGGGCACTGGTGATCAGCACCGGCGCGGTGCCGACGGCCAGCGCCCACCGGAGCTGAGCCAGGGCGTCGGCCAGGTTTCCTTCAAGCACCCGGTCGGCCACGCTGAACCCGGTGGCTTCGGCCCGGCCACGCCAGTACCGCCCCACGACCTCGGCGGTGATCACGCCTTCCGTGTCGGACACGAGCTGATCGCAGGCCGCCGCCAGATCACGCAGGTCCGAGCCGACCGCGTCGATCAGCGCCCGCAGCCCGCGCTCATCGGCCTTGCGGCCCGCCCTGGCGAACTCGGCTCGCAAGAAATCCAGTCGCTCGCCGAACCGCCGCACGCTCGCGCAGTTGACCCGCCTGGCACCCGCCGCGCCGAGCGCCGTGAGCAACGACTTGCCCTTCGTCCCGCCGGCGTGCGCGATCACCAGGTACACATCCGCAGGCAGCGAAGCCGCGAGCTGCGCGAGTTCGGTCGCGACGGCGGAACTGGCGTCCTGCGCGGCCCTGACGATCACGACGCACTGCCCGCCGAACAGCGACGGCGATGTCAGCATCGACAGCTCGCCGTGAGCCAGGTCGGCGGCGTTCACGTCGTGCACGTCCGGGCCTGCCTCCGGGCTGCCCTCATCCGCCAGCGCCGACGAC
>JASIBM010000205.1 GCA_030045175.1 Streptosporangiaceae bacterium
TGCTCGACCCGAGCCCGGCTGTCACCAGGGCTGGCCTGGTGGCCGAGCTTGCGCACCGGACTGGCGGGTGGCAGATCGACCCGATGATCGCGTTCCTGGCCAGCGACGAGCTCGTGCATACGCCGTTCGCGCGGACGCTACGGGTACTCGATTCCGCTCCGTGGCACGAGAAGCGGTTCGCCCGCAGGCTGCGCGAGCTGGGGATCGGCTCGCTCGACATCAGGAGGCGCGGGCTGGCAGGCGACGTCGCGCAGATCCACCGGCGGCTGGACCTGCGCGGCGACCAGCGCAGCCGGGGTGCCGCGACCTTGGTACTCACCAGGGTCAACGACCGGCCCTGGGGCCTGATCTGCGCGCCAGCCGACCGCACTTTCCATGATCGCGAAGACTTTTAGGTCACCGGGGACCCAAAAGTCTTCGCGATCGCAATAAGGATTACTTGAGCCCCGGCGCTCGGCGGTACTTGCGCGCTAGCTCGGCCATGCCGAACCCGGTCGGATAGCCGCCAGACAGCAGCGGGAGCGACTGGCCAGCGAACGCGTCGTCGTGATCGTGGTCGACGTCGCGGTGGTGGCGCACCGGGTTCGGGGAGACCGACTGAACGCTGCTAGCGTTGCAGACCGCGGCGTCGTCTGTGGTTGGCCCCGACACCTCGCTGCTCGTCGGGATCGCGCTCTGCGGGACGATCTGCTTGGGCTTCTCCAGCACTTCGCGCAGGTTCTTGGCGTGCTTGTCCCTGGCGGTGAGCGTCTTGAGCCCGAAGGTGGTCTCGATCATCCTCAGCGTGGACGTGTGCTCGTACGGCCCTTTGCTGTCGATCTTCGTGCTGGCCAGGTTCGACACCACGATGCACGGCACCCGGAACCCGAGCTGGCGGTAATTGGGATACCTCCGGCCATCGACGCGTCCGACATCCCCTGAGTGGTTGACCGTGGCCGGATTGGTGTGGTCGATCACCTGCGGCGGTCGCACATGATCGTAGAATCCACCCCATTCATCGAATGTAATGATAAGTACAGTATTGTCCAGATAACCCGCGGTGGCCAGGGCGTGGTAGATGTCGGCAACGAACATCTCTCCTCGCCTGATGTCTGCCTGGGGGTGGTCGTCGGCACCCGTGCCGTTGTCGGAAAGCGCGAAGTTCGGGTCGACGAAGCTAACGTTGGGCAGGTCTCCGGCGGTTACCGTCTCAAAGAAGGTCGGCGTGGTGACCGGGATGCCGAACACGTCCTCGTCGCCCGGACCGTACAGGTGCCAGAACGACTGGTACTTCGAGCCCCACAACCCCAGGAACGGCAGGTTCCTGAAGAAGTAGGCGCCGGTGGGGATCCCATGGGTGTTCGCCACCGGCGAGAGCTGGTCCCAGATGGCCGGCAACTTCGAGAGCGTGAAGGAGTTGTGGTCCCGGTCTGTCCTGGCGGAGTGCTGGTAGAACCTGTTGGGGTACGTCTCGCCTGCGAACGAGCAGAAGTAGTGGTCAAGGACCGTGTAGTTCTGGGCAAGCGCGCCGATCACCGGCAGGTCGGGCACTGCCTTGGGCGTGCCGTCAGGGTTCAGGTTCGTGTAGTAGCCGATCGGGAACGTGTTGGCCATCGCGGGCGTCACGCCAGGATTGTCGGCGATGGCCGTCGGCCGGTGCAGGAAGCCGTTCATCTTGCCGTAGTTGTGCTGGACGAGCCAGCCCTCCCAGCTGTGGTCGGGGTCGCTGTACCCGCACCCCTGGAAATCGGGGGCGAGCGGGTAGTTGGGGTAGAACTTGCCGTCCAGCGCCTCGTAGACCAGGTCGGTCCGCCCGTCCGCGCCGGGAAGCCAGCCGAGGAAGTGGTCGAACGACCGGTTCTCCAGCATCACGAGTACTACCTGCTGGATGCCGTCCGAGCCCTTCGGGAGCAGTCCTGGGCTGGCCTTGGCCGCCACCTGCGCCAGGTATTCAGTGCCGGAGATGGCCGCGCCTGAGGCGGCCATGAGCTGCAGAAAGGTGCGTCGCGAGAACATAAAGCACAGTATGAGCGCGGCCTTGAACACTGGGCAAGCATCCAGTGGCCCTTCGATGACGATCGGGTGCCGATTAGTGCCCGCTCAGGCCGGGCCGGCTACGACCGGCTCCTCGATCTCGTCCCCCGCGGGCTGCGGGAAGATCACCGCGAACGTGGCCGGCCGCGGCCTGACCAGCACCAGTTGCCCGCCTTCTGACGCGGTGACCGACTTAGCGAGGGCGAGGCCGAGGCCGGTCCCGCCCGCCCCGCTCACGCTCCGCTCGAAGATCCGGTGCACCAGGCCGGCCGGGATGCCCTTGCCCTCGTCCTTGACCTCGATGACCACCGACCTCGGCGTCTGCGAGGTCCGCACGGTCACCGTCCCCCCGCCGTGCGTGAGCGCGTTGTCAAGCAGCGTCGCGATCACTTGCGACACTCCCCCGGTGCTGATGTAGGCGCGCAGGCCCGACTCGCCGACCGCCTCGAGCTTCCTGCCCACCGCGGTGAACGCGGGCTCCCACTCGAGTACCTGCTGCGCGATGATGTCGTCGATGCCGGACAGCCCGGGCGCGCCAGAGGAAGACCGGCGCGCCCGGCCGAGCAGCTGACCGACCACCTGCGCCAGCCGGTCGGTCTGCGCCAGCGCCGCGGCGCCCTCCTCGCGCACCACGCCGGCGTCACCGGCCGCGGCGACCATCTCCTCGAGCCGCATGGACAGCGCGGTCAGCGGGGTGCGGAGCTGATGCGAGGCGTCCACGGCGAAGTCTTGCTCCGCCGAGATCAGGTCGGTGACTCGCTGCACCGCGTTGTCGAGGCCCTCGGCGACCCGGTCGAGCTCACCGATCCCGTACCGCCGGCCGACCGGCCGGGTGTCGCCAGAGCCGATCCGGTCCGCCTCCTTGGCCAGGTCACGCACCGCCCTGGTCAACCGCCTGGCCTGGGCCAGCGCCAGCGCGGTGGCTAGCGCGAGCGAGCCGGCCGCCAGCAGCGCCAGCCGCGCCACCGACAGCCGAACCGCGGCCGTATCGGTCGTCGCGACCAGGCCGATCTCGACGCCAAGCGCGAGCGCGAGCACGGCGACGGCGGCCACCGCGAGCATCGCGGTCAGCAGGCGCCGCTGCATCGGGTCTTATTCTCCGCGCTCGAACCTGAACCCCACGCCGCGCACCGTGGTGATGAAGTGCGGGCTGTGCGCGTCGTCACCGAGCTTGCGGCGCAGCCAGGACACGTGCATGTCGAGCGTCTTGGTGGACCCCCACCACTTGCTGTCCCAGACCTGCCGCATGATCTGATCCCTGGTCACGACCTTGCCCGCCTCGGACACCAGCAGGTAAAGCAGGTCGAACTCCTTTGACGTGAGGTCGAGCTCCCGATCGCCAAGCCAGGCACGGCGCGCGTCGGTGTCGATCCGCACGCCCTGGACCACCTGCGCCGCCGTGGCGCCCCTGCGCAGCAGCGCGCGCACCCGGGCGAGCAGCTCGGCCAGCCGGAACGGCTTGGCCACGTAGTCGTCGGCTCCCGCGTCGAGGCCGATGACGGTGTCCACCTCCTCCACCCGGGCGGTGAGGATGAGCACGGGCGTGGCCTGGCCGACCGACCGCAGCCGCCTGCACACCTCGAGTCCGTCCATCCTCGGCAGCCCGATGTCAAGCACGATCAGGTCAATGCCACCGGCCTTGGCCACCTCGAATGTCCCAGGCCCGTCGGCGGAGACGCCCACGTCATAGCCCTCGCGCCGGAGCGCGCGGGCCAGCGGCTCGGAAATTGCCGGGTCGTCCTCGGCAAGCAATACGTTAGGCATGTCGTGATGTTAAGGCGGACAAGTCAAAACTCCACAGAGCGACGCACCAGTATTGGCAAGTATTTGGTCAAGTCAGCCGAGGCAGGCGAACTCTAATTTCGATTCATAACAATAAGCCAGGAGTTAGTCGAGCATTCCGGGCCGAATCGGGGCACAGGCGAATGCTCACGCCCAACGCGGCGTGAGCCGCGCCCGCTGGCTCGCGGCGGGCGCTAGACGGGGGTGACGCCGTGCCTGCGCCGGGAGAATGAGCGATCCTTGCCCGCCGCGGCGGCGAACCGGCGGATCAGCTCCGACCGCAGTTGCTCTGGCTCGACGATGTCGTCGATGACTAGTTCGCCCGCCAGCCGCAGCACGTCTATGTCGGCTTCATAAGCGCCCCGGAGCTGTTGGACCTGAAGGTCCCTTTCCTGTGAGTCATCGATCGCGGCGAGCTTGTTGTAGTAGACGGCGTTGACGGCCGCCTCGGCGCCCATCACGGCGATCTTGGCGGTCGGCAGCGCGAGCGTCGCGTCGGGCTCGAATCCGGGGCCGGCCATCGCGTACAGCCCCGCGCCGTATGCCTTGCGCACGACCACGCAGATCTTCGGCACGGTGGCCTCGGAGACGGCGCTGATCATCTTGGCGCCGTGCCTGATGATCCCCTGCTTCTCCACGGCCGTGCCGACCATGAAGCCGGGCACGTCAGCCAGGAACAACAGGGGCACGTTGAACGCGTCGCACGCCTGGATGAACCTGGTCGCCTTGTCGGCCGAGTCGACGAAGAGCACGCCGCCGCGAAACATCGGGTTGTTCGCGACGACGCCGATCACCTGGCCGTCCAGCCGCGCGAACCCGGTGACAAGCTCACGCGCCCAGAGCTCGTGTATCTCGAACAGCGATCCGGCGTCGACCAGGCCGCGCACGTACCTGCGCATGTCGAACGCCTGTCGCTCACTGGCGGGAACGAGCTTGCGCAGGCTGATCGCCTCAGGCTCGGCCGGCGCCGACCTGGGCGGCTGCTCCCGCCAGTTGCCTGGCAGGTACGACAGGTAGCGCCGGATCGCCTCGATCGCGCCGGCCTCGTCCTTCGCCAGGTGGTGCCCGCAGCCGGAGACCGTGCAGTGCATCCTGGCGCCGCCCATCTCCTCCAGCGTGGTCTGCTCGGACACCACCATCTCGACCATGCGCGGGCTGCCCAGGTACATCGAGGCATTGCCGTCGACCATCGCGACGTAATCGCAGAACGCCGGGATGTAGGCCCCGCCCGCGGCGGACGGCCCGAACAGCGCGCAGACCTGCGGGATGGCGCCGGAGGCGCGCACCTGGGTGTGGAAGATCTTGCCCGCGCCCCGCCGCCCTGGGAACATGTCCACCTGGTCGGTGATCCGCGCCCCGGCCGAGTCGACCAGGTAGATCATCGGCAGGCCGTGCGAGTACGCCTTCTCGATGATCCTGATGATCTTCTCGACCGTCCTGGCGCCCCAGGAGCCTGCCTTGACCGTCGAGTCGTTGGCCATCAGCGCGACGGGGCGGCCGCCGACGGTCGCCGTGCCCGTGATCACGCCGTCGGCGGGCAGCCCGGCGGCGGCGGCGTTGGCGAAGATGCCGTCCTCGGTGAGGCTGCCAGCGTCGACGAGCAGCGCGATCCTGTCACGGGCGAACATCTTGCCCGCCGCGGCTGCGGCCTGGTGATACTTCGGGGCACCGCCCTCGGAGATCCGCGCCCGGATGCCCGGCAGGTCGGCGTGCTGCGCCTGCGCAGGTGGCACGCCCTGGGTCGCTTCATCAGAAACTGCGCTCACGGCCCTGAGCGTACCTAGTGGCAAGATCCCGCCAGCCGGGCGATCCCCAGCACCACCCCCCTCTTGCTGTTATCAGCACGCAAGCACAACGTGGGGCCCACGCTGGTGCTCTAGCATCAGCAAGGGCTCCACGTTGTGCCTCAGTTGCCCGTGATCCGGGTGCGCGGGCCGGCGCGGAGCACCTGGGACGGCAGCTCGCGGCCGACGATGCGCTCCGCGTCGGCGGCGGCGTCGATCATCGCGTCGAGGTCGATGCCGGTCGCGATCCCCATGTCGGTCACCATGTGCACGAGCTCTTCTGTGGCGATGTTGCCGCTCGCGCCTGGCGCATACGGGCAGCCGCCGAGGCCGCCGACCGAGGCGTCGAAGTCGGCCACGCCAAGCTCGAGCGCGGCGAGCACGTTGGCCAGCCCGGCCCCGCGGGTGTTGTGAAAATGCAGGTTAAGCGGCACGTCTGGGTATGCCGACCGGAACTCACCGACCAGCGACCAGACCCGGCCAGGGGTCGCCATCCCGGTGGTGTCGCCGAAGGAGATCGAGTCCGCGCCGTCGGCGACTGCGCGCCCGGCTACCTCGACGACCCGGCGCACCGGCACGTCGCCCTCGTACGGGCAGCCCCACGCGGTCGAGACGATCACCTGGCAGGTCGCGCCCCGCTGGTGCGCGTCGGCGATGATCGCGGCGATGTCGTCGAGCGACTGGGCCGT
>JASIBM010000206.1 GCA_030045175.1 Streptosporangiaceae bacterium
AGACGCCGTAGTCGTAGGTGCCTGGCGTGCTGCTCTCGTCGTACGGCCCGACCGCGACGAGCTTGTAGGCGGGGTCCTTCTCCAGCGCCAGCGTCAGCGTCGGCAGGCCGAGCGCGTCCGAGTTGCTGCCGACGAGGTTCAGCAGGCTGTCGTAGGTCCGGCCGCCGTGCCGCGCGAGCAGGATGCTTCCCGGCAGCGCCGAGGTGGACGCGAACGTCGTGTCGTAGAACAGCGCGATGATGCCGTAGTTGCCCGTGCGCAGCTGCTTGCGGTAGTACCGAGGCCACTGGCTTTGCGGCACCGGGGTGGGCAGGCCAGCCGGGTCGAGCGCGAGCGCGGAGCTCCACCGGGGCCAGTCGGCGCCCTGCGGCAGGTAGTACTCGCCGATGTTTTGCTCGTGGCCGGGCACGTAGATGAGGCCAGACGCGCTCGCGACGGCTGGGCGCAGCGCAGCGATGAACGGGCCCGCGTTCGGCCACTGGTGATAGCGACCCCACGCCGTCTGGAAGCCGGTGGCCGCCGGGTAGATCAGCGCGGCGACGCAGCCGAGCACGGCCAGGCGCGTCTTCGCGCCGGCGGGCCAGCGGACTATCTTGGTGCAGCCGTAGGCGGCCGCGATCGCGGCGAACCAGAGCCCGTAGGCCACGTGCTTGTCGGCCGACCAGGCGGTCTGGTAATGGAACTGCGCCGCGGGCACCGCCAGCGCCGCCAGGGCCGTCACCGCGATCAAGGCGGCGCGCTGACGGGTTTCCGCCCTGATCGCGATCAGCGTGCCGACCAGCGCGAGCACGACGATGAAGGCGGAGTAGCTCCAGATCTCCTGCAATATCAGGGTGAAGCCCTCATGGTCCTGCGTCTGCCGGTTGAATACCGCCGTCGTGCCTGCCGACGTGTGCGACGCGTACAGGGCAAGCACGAACAGCCCGGCGAGCCCGGCGGTGAGCTCCCCGGCGTAGAGCAGCGCCCGCCTCGGCGGCATGACCTGCAGCCAGGCCAGGAACGCGAACGCGATGACGACGGGGTCGATGACGATGCCTGAGTACGCCGTGAGATTGGCCAGGGCGAGCGCCAGCGCGCTGGCGGCCACAAGCAGCACAGGCCGGCGCCGGTAGCCCGCTTGCACGGCGAGCCAGGCCGCGACGGTGGTGAGCAGGACCGACATCGGGTCGAAGGTGGCGAAGGCGAGCCTGAGCGCGGGCTCGCTGATCGCCCACAAGGCGGCTGCGACCACCGCGCCGGCGCGGCCGATCAGCCTGGACGCCACCGAGTAGAGCAAGATGGTGGCGCAGATCATGAAGATCATGGACAAGATCCTGGCGCCCGCCAGGCCCGCCACGTCGTCGGCGAGCGCGCCGATCGGCGGGTAGATCACCGGGGAGCCGGACAGATGGTCGGCGAGGCCAGGCAGGGCCGCCCCGTGCTCCCAGTGCGCCAGCACGAGGTGCCCGATCCAGAGGTAGTCGGCCTCGTCGACGTATGCCGTGTTGCTCCAGACGAGAGCGAGCGACAGCGCCGCCTGGACCGCGCAGATGGCGGTGAGCGGGTGCCGCAGGCACGCAGTGACCCAGCGCCAGCGACCGCGGCTGGTCGTCGCGACGGCCTCCAGCGGTGCCGTCTCGGCTATCTGGCCAGCGCCGATGGGCCGCACCGCCGTCATGGCGTCACCCGTCGCCAGATCGCGAAGACGCCGTGCTCGTGCGCGCTGTCGTACGGCCCGACGGTGAGCAGCCGGTAGGCGTGGTCCTGCTCAAGCGCCTGGGTGAGCGCGAGCAGGCCGGGTTCGTCTGAGTTGATGCTGACCAGGCCGAGCAGCTTGGATGAGACGCCAGCGCCGCCCTGCGGTGAGGTCAGCATGCTGGCAGGCAGGTTCGCCGACGTGAACGACGTCGAGTAAAACAGCGCGATGAGGCCGTAGTTCGCGTTCCGAAGCTGTGTGGCGTAGTACGCGGTGGTGGGCGTGGTGGTGGGATCGAGCGGCAGTTGCCCGGTGCTCCATCGCGCCGAGTCGCTGACCTGCGGCGTGTAGTACTCGACCACGTGCGTCTGGCTCGCCGCGTACAGGTAGCCCTGGGTCCGGGCGGCGGCGGGCGCGAATGAGGCGATGAGCGCCCTGGCGTCCGGCCAGCCATGGTAGACACCCCACGCCGACTGCCATCCCGTGCTCGCCGGGTAGATCAGCGCTGCGGCGCAGCAGGCGAGCGTGAACTGCCTCCTGGCGCTTGGCAGCCACCTGATCACCTTCGTGCACGCGTATCCGGCCGCCATCGCGCCGAACAAGGCCCCGTAGGCCAGGTGCCTGTCGGCCAGGTCGGTCGTGCTCGTGAGGAGTTGCACGGCGGGCACCACCAAGGAGGCGCAGCCGAGCAGGCCGACAAGCACCGCCCGCCGGGCTCCCTCGGCGCCGGCCGCGACGATCGCGCCCACGACCGCGAGCACCACGATCAGGCCGGCGTAGTCCCACAGGTCGTTGAGTATCTGCGTCGCGCCCTGGTGGGTGGTGATGTAGTGACCGAAGGCCGTGTAGGCGAACCCCGACCAGGATCCGGACACGGTCAGCAGCAAGCCGAGGAACAGCGCGAGCGTGGCCGCGAGCCAGCCCGCCGAGTACGCGGCCTGCCTGGCTCCGAGGCGGGGCAGCCACGCGGCGAAGGCGAACGCGATCACCATGGGATCGATGATGATCGCCGAGTACGACGTGGCTGTGGCAAGGGCGAGGGTCACCCCTGCCGCGGCCACGAGCTCGCCGTGGCGGCTTCGGTACCCGGCCTGCGCGATAAGCCATGCGGCCAGCGCGGTCAGCGCGACCGATAGCGGGTCCGCGGTGGCGAACGCCAGCCGGATGGCGGGTTCGCTGACCGCCCACAGGCCGGCGGCGAAGGCGGCCACCGTCGCGTCGAACAGTCGCTGGGCGGCGAAGTACAGCAGCACGGTAGCGCCGAGCATGAAGGCCAGCGAGGCGATCCTGGCCCCGCTGAGGCCGCCTATCGCATCGGCGATCGCGCCGATCGGCGGATAGATGTCAGGCGAGCCCGGCAGCAGGTGCTGGCCCGTCGCCGACGGCCAGGCGGTTCCGTGCAGCCAGTTCGCGAGCCGCAGGCGCCCGAGCCACAGGTAGTCGGCCTCGTCGGTGAAGGCCGTGTTGCTCCAGACCAGGGTCAGCGACAGCGCCGCCTGCACCGCGCAGATCAAGGTCAGCGGGTGCAGCAGGTACCGAAGCGGCCCGCGCGGCGGTGACTCGGCCCGCTCGGCCAGGGTCGCGCGGTCCGGTGCCCCGGTGCTGGCCCGCAGCAGGTTGGTGACCAGGCCGGTGGTGAAGACGAGCCCGAGCGTGATGCCGGTCGCGGCGTAAGCGACGCCCTCGATCCGCCGCGACCGGACCGCCTGGAAGCCGGCGATCAGGACCGCTGCCGCCAGCGCGGCCTCGGCCTCGATGGCGGCGTAGCCCGCGGCGGCCCCGGCTCCCAGCCCGATCGCGGTGACGATGCCGAGCAGGGGCAGCGCTACGGCCTGCAGCAGGCGCCGCCTGGCAAGCGGGGCGTCGAGGTGCGCCCTGATGAAGTACGCGCAGCCGCGCGAGGAGCGGCGGTACTCCCTGATGAGCGCGCGCATTCCCTGGCGGTGATGGTGCCAGCCGAACAACTCCCAGCACACCCGGACCTGATAACCGGACTTGACCACGCGCCAGAACCACTCGTAGTCCTCGTAGCTGCCGTGCGACCAGTAGGGATTGATGGGGCATTCATCGTAGAACTCGCGCTTGAACAAGATGTTGGCGGTGATGGGCGGCTTGCGGCCGCGCACGCCGAAGTTCTCCCTGGTCACCACGTAGGACCTGGCTACCCGCGGGGTTTTCGCTCCGACCACCGTGTGATCGGTGTACCGGCCCCAGAAATCATCGCGAACAGAGCGCATGCCCCCGGTCACGCAACTGGCCCTGCTCTCGTCGAGCGCGTCGATCGCGCGGCTCATCCAGTCACCGGGCAGCACGACGTCACTGTCAACGAGCGCGATGAGGTCGCTGGCCGCCTTCCTGATGGCATGGTCGCGCTTGAAGTTGGCGTCGCGCACCCCGGGCGGGGTCGCCAGTTCCGAAATCTCGAGCCGCGGGTCGTCGATGTCGGCGAGCGCCGCCCAGGTGGCGTCTCCAGGCGAGCCGATCAAGGTGACCTGGCGCAGCCCCGGGTAGTTCTGGCCGAGCACGGACAGCACGGTGGCCCTGATGGTCGCCTGATTGTTCCGGCACGGTATGACGACGCTGACGTCGGGCGGGCGTGGCACCCTGGGCAGCGGCAGCGTCTGGGTGGGGTCGAAGGTGGCCTCGGGGGCGGTCTTGGTCCGGCGGGGCGTGAACACGAACAGGTCGCCGACGAGGTAGTTGACCACCGTGAACGCGGCGGTGAGGACGATATTGGCCACCAGGTAGTTCATGCCAAGCCGGATGAGCCCGAGATAGAGCAACGAGTTGAGCGCGACGGTCACCGTTCGCTGCCCGTTGAACCGGATGAACGCGGTCCAGAACGGGACGGCCCGGTCGCGCCAGGTGAGCCATCGGTTGAGCAGGAAGTTGGTCTCGACCGACACGACCGCCTGGATCAGGTACGACCACATGGACGGCAGGTGGAACTTGCCCGTGAGCACGTACTGAATGGCCAGGCCCAGCACGAAGACGGACGCGCCGATGGCGCTGAACAGCACGAAGCGCGCGCCGCGCGTGCTCAGGACGCCGGCCTTGGGCGCGGCGTGCCGCCCTCGCGAGGCTCGCCTTCGCTGTGCCTCACGCGCGGCGGGCGGGATGGCTGGCGATCGCCGTGGCGCGGCGCGGTGCGTAACCGAGGATGCGGTGGTGCCGGCGCGCGCGGTCGCCAGAGCGGCGACGCCGCCATCGCCGGAATTGGCCTGACGTGGCTCTTCGTCGCCCCCCGTGGACAGCGCGGCAGTCACATCTGTGGCCATCGTCTCCCTCGGTGGCATCGAGCCGGCTGCCCGCGCCGTGCCGATTACGTGTCGTGCCAGTTAGTTGTTGTGCCTGTTATGACCGGGCTGACTACCTTCTGCCAGCACCTCGGCAGCACTCTAGCCTCGCTCTATCTCCGGTGCACCGCTTGTCGGCAAACGCGCGGGCAGGTCGGCGGCCCGGCCTAGTGACCGTCGCGGCGCAGCCGTCGTGACCAGTCACGTTCGCGGATCAGCAGCCCGTCGCGGCGCAGTTGCCTGCGGAACCGGTAGCGCAGCGACCGCTCGTCGCCGTCAAGCTCGACCACCGAGCTGAACACGAGCACCCGGTCGGCCAGGTGTATCTCTGTCCTCGCCTCGCCCCGGGCCGACGCCTCGGCAGGCCGGTCATCGGCCACCTCGAAACGCAGGTATTCCTCGTCGGTCACCGTGCCCCAGCCGAATGTGGTGCCGGTGGTGCCTCGCCACCAGATCGATGCGACGCCCTTGTCGTCCCGCTGGAACGTCCAGCGGACCGGGAGCATCTCACCCCAGGCGCGCACCCCGGGCATCTCGGCGGCGGGCTCGGGCGCCGCGAACGCCGGGGGCGGCCGGCCAGGCGGGCCGGCCACGGGCGGCACCACTGGCAGCACCAGCCTGGTGCCGGTCGCGCCGAGCCGCAGCGTCGCGGTCGCCGGGTAGGGCGTTGGCCAGATCATCGGCCACATCGCGTTGGAGATCGCCAGCCTGATCCGGTGCCCGCGCGGGAAGACCCAGGACGCTGCGTGCAGCTGCAGCGGCAGCCAGTCACGCTCGGCGGGTCCAGGCCCAGGCAGCGGCGCCGGCGGATCGCGCATCGGGTCTGGCCGGTCTGGCCTGCCGCCGCCCGCCACCAGCGTCACCGTGCCGTCCGGTGCGACATCGCCCAGGCGAGCGAACCAGTTCAGCGGCGTGACGTCGGCCTCGCCGTGTATCTCCGCCCGCGCGAACCCGAGTATCTCCAGCTCCTCGGCAAGCGGCGCCGAGTCGAACGTGAGGCTGCAGGCGTCCGCGCCGCGCTGGTC
>JASIBM010000207.1 GCA_030045175.1 Streptosporangiaceae bacterium
GACGCGCACGCTGGCAACCTCGTGACCGACGGCACCCATGGCTGGCTGTGGATCGACCTCGAGGAGACCAGTCGCGGCCCCGCCGAATGGGACCTTGCGGTGCTGGCGCGGCACAGCGGAGACCATGCGGCGGACGCGTTGCGCGGCTACGCCGGCGAGGCCGGCATTGCCGTTCCTGATGCCGACGCGCTGGCGCCATTCGACCGCGCCCGCCTGCTGGAGGGGGCGGTCTGGACGCTGTGCATGGCCCAGCTGTACCCGGCGCGGTACGCCGAGCCGGCGCGCACCCTACTCGCCGCGGTCCTGTCCGGCTGAGCGGACAATGGCATCAACCGCTCATTCAAGCTGAATACCACCAAAGTATGTTAATGGCTCGGCTTAACGGTGGTATCCGGTAATAGCCTCCTCTTATCGGCCAGTCTCGTATCAGGAGCTTTCGCTGTCGGAGCCGATATAGTAGGTAGCAGTCGCTGAGTTGCCGTATCAAGGGCATGTGATAGGCCGAATCAGTAGATTTTGGGGGGCGGTTGATGTGACGATCACGCCACAAGGGGCGGTCACCATCGGAGACCTGATTCGCGCTGTGCTCGGACAACCTCAGGGGACGCCCCTGGAGGAGCCGCCGGTATGGCCGCCCGACGTCTTCGCCGTGACCGCAACCGTGCTCAAACGAACCGGCACGTATCTGTGCATTGTCGGCGGTAAGTCGCGTGTTTCCGGCGAGTCCTTGATCGGCGAGCTGCGGAATATCCAGGCTGTGGCCGCCGACTGGCAAAGGCAGGCGGGCGGGAACGCCGATGCCGGTAGCGTGCCCGACCAGGTCCGACAGTGGTGGCAACAGGTGACCACGGCCGATGCGCTGACTATGCCTGCTGATGAGCTGCTGGTCAGCATGCGCCAAGAACGCAAGGGTACGCCGCAGGCCGAGTGCTCCAGGCGGGTGGTCTGGCACCTGTTCCGGCTAATGATTGCCGCCGATGAGGCTTGCCGTGGCGCCGGCCTCCTCGACCTGCGGGCCGATGGCGACCCTGAGCTGGCTGGCTTCTACCTGCGCTGCGCGAACAACTTGTTCTGGAGGTGGTGGTACCCGCAGGGGCGCCGGTCGTGCGGCTCTACCGATCCGCTGTCCTCGCTGTGCGAGCAAGTGCATCCCACCCGGGCCGTTGTGCTGCCGAAGATTCACGTCTCCCAGGCCGGCCTGACGCTTAACAACCTAAGCCGCCATCTGGCCCTGTGTGATATAGGCAGCGATGTCGCGCCCGTCTGGCGGTGGATTCCCAGCACCTACCATCTCAGGCACGAGACGGCTGGCATCAACCTACTCGTGATCCCGAGCCCTTCCCACGTGCCACCGAGTTCGTTCAGGGAAACCCGGAAGGCCTCGGCCAGCAAAGATTCAGGCTATTTCACCTGCGGCGCCGGGAGCCTCACGAAGGCGGACCGCAAGCGCATCATCGCCGCGGCTAGCCTGGTGGAGAAAGAGCACGGGCGGCTCGATGTCCTGGTGCTACCGGAAATGGCGACCAGTACCTCTGATTTCGAAAAGCTCTGTTACGAACTCGGGCACTGGGTGAGACAGGACCTGCCAGCCAGGGACGGGATCGTGGTCGTCGCCGGCGTGGCTGAGCGTACGAGCGATCACGCACCCGGTGAGCCTTTCAGCCGCAACAACGTCGCCGTCTCCTCGCATCTGGCCGGGATCCGCATAGCGCCGGGACGCCAGCAATCCAAGCATCACCGCTGGCGCCTCGACGGGGCCCAGGTGCGCCAGTACGGGCTTGGCTCACAGCTCGACCCGAATAAGACCTGGTGGGAAGACATCGATATATCGCAGCGCGCCATCTTCTTCTGGTCAGCCGGGTGGCTGACCGCGTCGGTGCTCATCTGCGAGGATCTCGCCCGCCAGGAGCCCATCGCGGAAGTCGTACGGGCGGTGGGGCCGAACCTTGTCGTGGCGCTGCTAGCCGACGGTCCCCAGCATCAGGACCGCTGGAGCGCACGCTACGCCACGGTCCTGGCCGACGACCCCGGGTGCTCTGTGCTCACCCTGACCAGCCTGGGAATGGCCACGATGTCCCGGCCGCCCGGCAAGGCGGAGTCTCGCGTCATCGCGTTGTGGAAGGACGCGACCGACGGCGCTATCCCCATTGACTTCCCCTCCGACGCGTTCGGTGTCGTTCTCTCACTGACCAAGGAGCCGGCCGCGAAGACCACCGCCGACGGGCGGTCCGGGGCGCCAGCGTACGACCAGCCCGGCAGCCACGCCGCCAGGCTCAAGCTCTCAGGCATCCACCCAGTCACAGAAAGAGACCTGGCCCATTATCCAGGCGAGAAGCTAACGGGCCAGGCGGCCAGTCCGATGCTCCAGCCATACCAATCTGCCGCTATCGCCGTAACTCTCTTCTCGCTCATCCGGTCCGGCTCCACCCCCGGCACGACAGGCTGGCCTTCAGCGCTGAGGAAGTTCGCGGATTGGCTGCCCGCGCCCGACGAAGACCCGCCGGACGAGAAACTCTGGCAGGCCGTCGGCGATGAGGATCAGCTCAAGCCTCTCGTCAGGCTTCTCGACGGCATCGGCGAGATAGACGACCTGGAACCCTGGGCGCAACTCCCCGCACTCGAGCTTAAGACCCTCGTGACGCAACTGCGAAAACGCAGGACGACTGCCGAGACGGCGCGGCAGCCGCACGTACCGCCCGCGCCGCACGATGAACGATCCTCACCACCGTCGTCGCCTCTGTCTGGGTAACCGCCGCAGTCGGCCCTGGCCTGCTGGTCCTCGCGGCCGAGGCCACCGCTGCGTTCCTGCTGGCGCGCGGCGCACTCACCCGCCGTGCTTGCAGGTAGTGCGCGCGGGCCTGGCCAGGATCCGAAACCAGCAGCTGATCCCCAAGGTTGTTCAGCACCTCCGCCTGGCCCAGCCGGTGACCTAGCATGCGGTACATGTCCAGAGCCTTGGCCAGCGTATTCGTGGCCAGCAGAT
>JASIBM010000208.1 GCA_030045175.1 Streptosporangiaceae bacterium
GCCGCGGGTCGTCGCATGGACGGCAGCGCACGGCTGGGCAAGCTGGCCGACCGGACCTCGCTCTAGTCCCCGGCCCAGTAGCGATCGCCCTTGATGATCAGAGCCGCGGCACCAACCAGCCCGGCGGTCTGGCCAAGCGCCGCCGGGACCGCACGCACCTGCCTGGCGAAGTCAAGCCTGGCGTGCCTGGCCAGCGCCTCGTGGAGCGGATCGAAGAGCAGCGCGCCGGCTTGCGACAGTCCGCCGCCCACGGCGACCACCTCCAGGTCGCACAGGCACGTGGCGGATGCGATCGCGGTCCCGATCGCCAGGCCCGCCCGGCGCAGCGCGGCCAGGGCCACCGCATGCCCTCGCGCCGCGTCGTCGGCCAGGTCCTTCGCCGTCACCTCTGGCTGGCCCGGCCGCCAGCCCTCGGACTGGGCCCACGCGGCCAGCGCCGGACCCCTGGCGATCGCCTCGACGCAGCCGACGCCGCCGCACTGGCACCGCGGGCCGTCCGGGTCGACGACCACGTGGCCTATGTGCCCCGCGTTGCCGGATGAGCCTTGTATCAGCCGGTCATCAAGCACCAGCCCGCCGCCCACCCCCGTCGACACCACCACGCCGAGCACGTTGCGGCAGCCCTTGCCCGCCCCGCGCCAGTGCTCGCCAATCGCCATGCAGATCGCGTCGTTATGCACCCGGACCTGATTTTTGTCGCCAAATCTCTCGGTCAGCCGTTCGCGCAAGGCGAACCCGCGCCAGGCAGGAATGTTCAACGGTGACACCAGCCCGGCCGGCCACTCCATCGGCCCGCCGCACCCGCAGCCGATACCGGAAAGGATGCCGAGATCGTCGATCTTGGCGTCCTCGAGCACGCGGGCGAGCAGCGACTCGAGGGTGCGCCACAAGAACTCGGCGTCCCCGTCGCGCGGGGTGGGCACCTGCGCCCACGTGGTCAGGCGCCCGTCAAGATCGGTCACGCCGCCGGCCAGCTTGGTGCCCCCAATATCGGCCACGAGCACTGCTTCGCGCTCGGCCATTTGCCCACCTCCACGACACGGGTGTAACGCGACTGCCCGCCGAGGCTGATCCGCCCAGGACCGGCCCCGCCACCAGCACCAGCCCGCGATAGGCCGGCCCGCCACCGACATCGCGCGCCGTCGCCGTTCGGCACGCGCGGGGTTCGGCGACCTGGTACTTGGCAGATAGTGTCTAATGGTGCAGCCACTCAGCGAACCACCGCAGGGACAGTCTCATAGTCAGCCACCGCAGCGCCAGCACCAGCCATCGAAGGACCAGCCAGCGTCCGCGTCCGCCCCGGTAGCCGCGACGCTAGGCGAGTTGCGTGCGAGCGGCTATCTGTTCCGCAGCGTCAAGGCTGAGATCCGGCAGAACCTGATCACCCGGCTGAGCGCCGGCGAGGACCCGTTCCCGGGCATCTTGGGCTTCGACGACACGGTTCGCCCGCACCTGGAGCGAGCGTTGATCGCCGGGCACGACGTCATCCTGCTCGGCGAGCGCGGCCAGGGTAAGACCCGGCTGATCCGCACGCTGACCGGCCTGCTCGACGAGTGGTCCCCCGTTGTCGCCGGCTGCGAGATCAATGACCATCCCTACGCCCCCGCCTGCGTCAGGTGCCAGCGGCTCGCCGCCGAGCTCGGCGACGACCTGCCGGTCACCTGGCGGCACCGCGACCTGCGCTACGGCGAGAAGCTCGCCACGCCGGACACCAGCGTCGGCGACCTGATAGGCGACATCGACCCCGTCAAGGTGGCGCAGGGCCGGACCCTGGGCGACCCGGAGACGATCCACTACGGGCTGGTGCCCCGCACCAACCGAGGCGTCTTCTGCCTGAACGAGCTGCCCGACCTGGCCGAGCGGATCCAGGTCTCGCTGCTCAACGTGCTGGAGGAAAGAGACATCGCGGTCCGCGGCTACGCGCTGCGGCTGCCGCTCGACCTGCTGCTCGTGGCCAGCGCGAACCCGGAGGACTACACGAACAGGGGTCGGATCATCACCCCGCTCAAGGACCGCTTCGGCGCCGAGATCCGCACGCACTACCCGCTGTCGCTCGAAGACGAGCTCGCGGTCGTCAGGCAGGAGGCTGAGATCGCCTGGAGCGGCACGAGCAGCGAGTCTCCTGACGCAGCGCTGCCTGCCCACCTGGTCGAGGTGATCGCGAGGTTCACCAGGCTGGTGCGATCCTCACCCGCCGTGGACGCGAGGTCAGGCGTATCGGCGCGGTTCGCCATCGCGGCAGCGGAGGCCGCGGTGGCCGCGGCGGTCAGGCGCGCCGCGATCAGCGGCGAGGACGAGCCGGTTGCCAGGATCTGCGACCTGCCGGCGATCGTCAGCACGCTGCGAGGCAAAGTGGAGTTCGAGGTCAGCGAGGAGGGCCGGGAGGCCGAGGTGCTCGAGCACCTGCTGCGCAGGGCCACCGCGGACTGCTTCCGTGCCCACCTGGGCAGCGCCGACTTGTCCGGGCTGGTGGCGAGGTTCGCTGACGGTGCCAGCGTCGAGGCGTCCGACCTGCTCCCGGCGACCGAGCTGCTGCGCAGGGTCGGCGAGGTGCCGGGGCTCGCCAGGATCATGGAGCGGCTGGACGGTGCCGGTGGCGAGTCCCCTGGCCGCGCTGCCGCCGCGATCGAGTTCGCGCTGGAAGGGCTGTACCTGATGCGCCGGCTATCCAAGGACGTCGTCAACGGCGGCGCCGTCTACCGAGGCTGAAGCGGAGGACGGGCGCCAGTGAGCGGCTACGGCGGTTACCGGTACGGGTCCTACTACGGCGGGCCCGATCCGCTCGAACCGCCGTATGACGTGCGCGGCGCCGTGGACGCGCTCGGCGACTCCATACTCGGCGGCGGCGATCCCGCCTCCGCGCTTCGCGACCTGCTGCGCAGGGGCCTGGCCAGCCGTCGCGGCCTGGACGACCTGCTCCGCCAGGTCCGTGACCGGCAGCGAGAGCTGCGCAGGAGCGGCCGCCTCGACGGCATACTCGAGCAAGCCAGGGCGCTGCTCGACACGGCCATCGGGCAGGAGCGGGCCGAGCTCTTCCCCGACCCAGGCGACGAGGCCAGGCTGCGCGAGGCAGAGCTCGACGCGCTGCCACCGGACACCGCAGGCGCGATCAGGGCACTGTCGGACTATCAGTGGCGAAGCAAGGCGGCCGCGCAGACCTTCGAGCAGCTCAAGGAACTGCTCAGGCGCGAGATCCTGGACAGCCAGTTCCGTGGCATCAAGGACTCGATGTCCGGGGCAGGCGGCGAGGCGATGGCGCGGGTCAGGAACATGATGGCCGCGCTCACCGACATGATCGAGGCCGACGAGCGCGGCGAGCACACCCAGCAGGACTTCGATGATTTCATGGCGGAATACGGGGAGTTCTTCCCAGACTCGCCGGAGAACCTCGACCAGCTCGTCGACTCGCTCGTGCGCCGGATGGCCGCCGCGCAGCGGCTGCTCAACTCGCTGAGCGACGCCCAGCGGGACGAGCTGTCCGGGCTGATGCAACAGGTGATGGCCGACGCCGGGCTCGCACAGGAGATGGCCAGGCTGGCCGAAGCGCTGCGCGCGCGCCGCCCGGACATCGACTGGGACTCTCAGCGTGGCGAGCGGATGACCGGCCACGACCCGCTCGGCCTCGGCGACGCGACAACTGCGCTGGCCGAGCTCGCCGACCTGGCCCAGCTTGAGCAGGCACTGCGCCAGGACTACCCGGGTGCCAGGCTCGATGACGTCGACGAGGATGCCGTGCGACGCGCGCTCGGCCGGCAGGCGGTCGATGACATGGAAGCGCTGAAGCAGATCGAGCGGGAACTGGCGCGCCAGGGCTACCTCGAGAACAAGGAGGGCAAGCTCGAGCTCACCCCGAAGGCGGTGCGCAGGCTCGGTGACACGGCGCTGCGGAAAGTGTTCGCTGCGCTGGCCGAGGGCGGATACGGCGACCACGACCAGCACGACGTCGGGCAGGCGGGCGAGCTGACCGGGGCGACCAGGCCGTGGCGATTCGGCGACGAGCAGCCCATCGACGCGGCGGCCACCGTGCGCAACGCCCTACTCCGGGCCGGCGCGCACGAGGCTGCACGTTCCGGCCAGGACAACGACCTTCAACCGGAAAGGGCCGTCCCAGCCGGACAAGTCCCTCTCGACGTAACCGACTTCGAGGTCAGCGAGACCGAGCGGCGGGCTGCTACGGCGGTGTGCCTGCTCGTGGACCTGTCGTACTCCATGGCGCTGCGCGGTACCTGGAGCGCGGCCAAGCAGACGGCGCTGGCACTCTACTCACTTATCAGGACCAGATTCCCGCAGGACTCGCTCCAGGTCGTGGGGTTCTCCAACTACGCGAGGGAACTCAAGGAGACCGACCTGGCCGGGCTAACCTGGCACATGGTTCAGGGCACCAACCTGCACCACGCGCTCGTGCTGGCCGGCCGGTTCCTTGACCGGCGTCCTGAGCACAACCCGGTGGTACTGATCGTGACCGACGGCGAGCCGACGGCGCACCTGCGCAGGGACGGCAGGTCCTGGTTCGACTGGCCGCCTTCGCCGGAGACGATCGAGCTCACGATGGCGGAGGTGGACAAGATGACCAGGCGCCGGGCGACGCTGAATGTCTTCATGCTCGCCGACGACGAGCGGCTGACCTCCTTCGTCGACGAGGTGGCCAGGCGCAACGGCGGCCGGGTGCTGCGGGCGATGCCGGACAACCTGGGCGCGTACGTGGTGAGTGACTTCCTGCGGTCCCGCCGGGAGCGCAGGTAGCGAGCCGCACGGGCGCGCGGCAGCGCCCCGGCGGCGAGTGGAGAAGACAGCAGGTAATAGGGCGTTAGCCTCGGTATCAGGACAAGAACATAACAGGTAACATTCATGCGGTAGATCGTGCAGAAATCGGGCGCATTCGTGAACTATGCGAGTGTCATCGTCCAGTCCGTAGTACGGTGCCGCACGTAGTCGTCTCCCGAACTAGGCGGGCGGACCGCCTGCCGGGGACGAGGTCTTCTGAGGAGGAAGAAGTGAGTGCAGTAAGCATGGGCGGCTCTGGCGCGAGGCGTCCGCTGGCTATCATCCTTGCCGTCATCGGCGTCGTCGCCGTGATCCTCGGCGTACTGCTGCTTGTCGCTCCGCATTCGCTGGGCTTCATCGGCACGTTCATGGGCCACAAGCATGGCACCCATCCGATTCGCGGCGCGGTGGCCCTGGTCGTCGGCGTTGGCGTCTTGGTCGGCGCCTGGTTCGTGAACAAGAAGTCCAGCTGACCCAGCGCGCCTAAGGGAGTGCCCCGCGGGACACACCAAGCCAGCCAGCCAGCCGGGCGCCGGGCACAGGCCAACGCGTCTCTGCCCGGCTGCTCGTGCTTTGAGCCTAAGCCTTGGCCACGGCGGCTTGGCTGCCCCTGAACGCTACGCACCTGCTCGGCTCGCCAAGGCGGGGTTAAAACGCAAGTTCCGGCCTCCGGGGCTCTAAACTCTCGCCATGTCATTCGCCGACGCACCGGGCAGCCTGTCCTTCGCCCAGCATCTGGTCCTCTGGTTGCATCTCGCCTTCGTGGCGTTCACGATCGGCCCGGTCACGTTGGCGATCATGTCAACGCCCAGGTACATCAGGTTGCGCGACATCCGGCTCGTGCGCTATCTGTCCAGGATCACGCTCATCTTCACGATCGGCTCACTCGGCGTGCTCATCGCCGGGTTGTTCCTCGCGCAGATGCGGAGCCTTGAGGGCAAGTCATGGGTGATCATCTCGACGACGCTGTTCGTCGTTGCCCTGGTGCTGCTGATCCTGATCGTGCGCGATCAGCGCCGCGCTATCCGGGCGCTTGCGGCGCTCGCCTCGTCCGCACCCGCACCGGGCGGTGACCAGGCAGCAGATCACCGGGCTGATCATGACAAGCCGGCCGAATCGGACCCGCCCGACGCGGGCCAGGATCAGGTGAGCCCAGCGCACGTGGCCGCCGCGGAGCGCGCCAGGATCGCGATGACAGGCGGCCTGGTCAGCATCATCTGGCTGGTCATCCTCGTGCTCATGGTCTGGAACAGCTAGCGCATCGACCCGGCGGGTACACAGGGTAAGGACGCCGGCACGCGGCGCGCTGGCCAACAGACCTGCCGGGGGCGTGATCCCATATGACCGAGCTCGCGGAGCACGAGTTCTCGGCCTACCCGCCGATCGCCGACTACGCGTTCCTCTCCGACTGCGAGGTCACGGCGCTGATCGCGCCGAGCGGGTCGGTCGAGTGGATGTGCCTGCCGAGGATGGACGCGCCGAGCGTGTTCGGCGCCCTGCTCGACAGGGACGCCGGCTGGTTCAGGTTCGGCCCGTCGGAGGTGGCCGTCCCCGCCGACCGCCGCTACCTGGCAGGCACCATGGTGCTCGAGACGGTCTGGGGGTGCGGTGAGGGCTGGATCATCGTCCGTGACTGCCTCGTCATGGGCCCGTGGCGACACGAGAACCCCAGCCGCGGCTCGCACCGCCGCCCGCCGACCGACTACGACGCCGAGCACACGCTGCTGCGGACGGTTCGCTGCACCAACGGCGCGGTGCAACTCGTCATGGACTGCGAGCCCGCGTTCGACTACGGGCGCCTGCGAGGCACCTGGCGTCACACCGAACGAGGCTTCTACCAGGTCGTGACCCACGACGAGACCTGCGACCTGAACCTCACCCTGTCATCGGACGTCAGGATCGGCATCGAAGGCCCGAGCGCTCAGTCGCGTACCTTGCTCCGGGAGGGCGACACCAGGTTCTGCGCGCTGTCCTGGGGTCACCTGCCGCCACCTGACAACTTCGAAGAGGCCCACCGGCGCATGCTCTGGACAGCCAGGCACTGGCGGCACTGGCTGGCCCGGGGCAACTTTCCCGACCATCGCTGGCGCGGCCACCTGGCGCGCAGCGCGCTCACGCTGAAGGGCCTGACGTACGGCCCGACCGGCGCCATCGCAGCCGCGGCCACCACGTCGCTGCCCGAGGCGCCGATGGGGGCGCGGAATTGGGACTACAGGTTCAGCTGGATCAGGGACGCGACGTTCACGCTCTGGGCTCTATTCACCCTGGACTTCGAGTGGGAGGCGAGCGACTACTTCGCTTTCCTGACGGACCTGATCGAAAACGATCACTCCGATCTGCAGATCGTGTACGGCATCGACGGCTCGAAGGACCTCGATGAGCACGTGCTTGACCATCTGTCCGGCTACCAGGGAGCCAAGCCGGTCCGGATCGGGAACGCGGCGTACTGCCAGCAGCAAAACGACGTGTGGGGCTCCGCGCTCGACTCCTTGTACCTGCACACCAAGTCGCGGGACTGGCTCGACGACCGGGTATGGCAGATGGCCCGCAGGCTGGTCACCCAGGCGCTCGCGCACTGGCGTGAGCCCGACCACGGCATCTGGGAGGTACGAGGCAAGCCACGGCACTTCACGTCGTCGAAGCTGATGTGCTGGGTCGCCGCCGACAGGGGCGCGCGGCTCGCCAGGATCAGGGATGACCAGGCGACCGCGCGACAGTGGCAGCAGGCGGCGGA
>JASIBM010000209.1 GCA_030045175.1 Streptosporangiaceae bacterium
CTGGTCAGCCTGATCGTGCCGATCGCGATCGGCGGGTAGTCGGCGTGCGGCCAGACCTTGGTCAGGTCGAACGGGTTGAACCGGTAATTCGCCGCCTCCTCGAACGGCATCACCTGGACCTGCACCGTCCACGAAGGGAAGTCCCGGCGCGAGATGGCCGCGTGCAGGTCACGCAGGTGGAAATCGGAATCTTGCGACACCATCGCAGCCGCCTCGGCGATCGTGAAGTTCTCGATCCCCTGATTGGTCTTGATGTGGTACTTGACCCAGAACTTCTCGCCAGCCGCGTTGTACCACATGAACGTGTGGCTGCCGTAGCCGTTCATGTTCCGCCAGGTCTTCGGCGTGCCGCGATCGCTCATCAGGAACGTGACCTGATGTGCGGACTCCGGCGACAGCGTCCAGAAGTCCCACTGCATGTTGTTGTCGCGCGTGTGCGTGTCTGACCGCCGCTTCTGGCTGTGGATGAAGTCCTGGAACTTCTGCGGGTCGCGGACGAAGAAGATCGGCGTGTTGTTGCCGACCAGGTCGTAGTTGCCCTGATCGGTGTAGAACTTGATCGCGAAGCCACGCGGGTCGCGGACAGAGTCCGCGCTGCCGAGCTCGCCTGCCACGGTCGAGAACCTGATCAGCAGGTCGGTCTTCGCTCCCTTGGCGAACAGCCTTGCCTTGGTGAACTGACTGACGTCCTCGGTGATCGTCAGCGTGCCATACGCACCGCCGCCCTTGGCGTGCACGACGCGCTCGGGCACTCGCTCCCTGTTGAACTGGGCCATCTTCTGGATCAGATACTGATCTTGCAGCAGCAGCGGCCCGCTCAGCCCCACTGACTGCGAGAACTCATCGCTCGGCGCCAGCGTCCCGGCGTCCGTCGTCGTTGCGTGCCGATGATCGGCCATCGTCATCCCCCCGCGTCACGCCTACGTTCCCCCAACCTGCATCGTTACACAGAGTAGTTGAGATGTCACTCTACTGCCCATGCGACAGCCCGGAGCGGCGAGCCAGGCATCGTCAGCCCAATCATGATTCGATTTGTCCCGCCGAAGTCGGCCATAGACTTATGTCATGCCCAACGACAGCGGGCCCTCCATCCCTGATCCCGACGAGTTCGACCGCGAGCTTCGCAATATCACCAGCGGAAAGGCCGAGCCCGCGCGGTTCACCGAGTTGTCTGCCGCCGAGCGCGCGAAGCAGGCCGAGCGCGCCAGGCAGGCCGACCGGGCGACCAGGGCCGCCCCGTCGCGCATGGGCTGGCGCGCGGGCAGGAAGGCGAGGAAGCTGCGCAGGCCGCTGTCGGAGCCCGGAGGCGCGAGCAACGGATCGGCTGAGGCCAGGCGAGCCATCCGGCGGCGACCGGTCCCGGCCGACCAGCCCCGGCCTCGCGGGCAGTCGCCAGGCCAGGTTCCGCGGCTTCGCGATCGCCGGGCTGTGCGGACGACCGCCGTGCTCGTCGGGTTCGTCCTCTTGCTGTACGGACTGCACAGGCTCGGGCTCGGTCCGGCGTGGCCATCCTTTGGCGGCTCGGGCGGTTCCGGCGGCTCTGGCTCGGCGAGCCCGAGCGCCAGCCCGAACGCCAGCCCGACGCCCCGGTCCGGCTCACCAGCGTCCACCCCCGCGTTCAGCGCCAGCGACCCGTTCGCCGGCAGTCCGGAGGAGCACTTCGCTGACGGCTCCGCCGGGATCGTGCTGCCGCCCGGCCACGCGATCGCTGGTTACACAGCCACCCAGGTCTCGCTCGCCTACATCGTGACCAAGCACCTGCTCGCGGCGGCGAACCTGGACGTTCAGACGCTGCAGGGCGGCCCTCCCTTCGCCTTCGCAGGGCTGCTTATACCAAATCAAGAGTCGTATTTCGCCCAAAACCTCACCCGCACCGGCGTCGCGCCAAACGGGCGCGCCGAGAGCACGCGCGCGTGGGTGACCTCGTTCACGCCGGGGAGCCTGACGCTCGTGGGCGGCGTGATCAAGGTCCACGGTCGCATGACGGCGATCACTGCGACCGACGGCGGGCGGCACGTGTTGCGGATCCACGCGGATTACGTCTTCGTCTATCCCGTGCAGCGGGCGGCGCAGCCAGCGACCCGGATGCGGATCGTGGTCCTGGTCGTCGCCGACGCCGACTTCGCCCGATGGGCAACCGCGGGCGGCCCGTTCCAGGTGCGGTGGCTTCCGGTCGGCCGAGGCGTCTCTGCCAACGCCCGATGCGACGCCAAGGACGGCTTCATTCAGCCGAACTTCACCGGCGCCGCGTCTAGCCAGCCACGTCCGACGGGGTCACCGGCCAATCAGGATCGGCTGGTCCTGCCGCTCATGCAGGCCGCCTGCGGTGCCATTACACAGCCGTGACCGCGGATCCGTCCATCCGGGCCGATCAGCCGGAGGGCTGGTCCAATGAGATCATGGATGCACAGCGACTCGATCGGCAGATGCGGTTCGTCGCCGAGGCCGGGCGCCTGCGGGGCGTGCTCAGACAGACGAGACTGGCCGAACTTGGCCGCGCGGAGAACTCTGCCGAGCACTCGTGGCACCTGGCGATGATGGCGATCGCGCTCGCCGAGCACGCGCCGGCCGGGACCGACATCGCCAGGGTCATCGCGATGGTGCTGCTGCACGACCTAGTCGAGATCGACGCGGGCGACCTGTTCGCGTACGCCGACCCGGAGCAGCAGCGCCAGCAGGAGGCGGCCGAGCGCGCCGGGGCGGATCGGATCTTCGCGATCTTGCCCGCCGACCAGGCCGTCGCGCTCCGTGCGCTCTGGGACGAGTTCAACGAGCGCACCAGCGCGGACGCGCGGTTCGCCAGGGCACTGGACCGACTTCAGCCGATGCTCGAGAACGTGGCCGCTGGTGGCGGCACCTGGCAACGGCACGGCATCACCGCGGATCAGGTGCTCGCGAAGGTCGAACTCGTCGAGGACGGATCTGCCGCGCTCGGCGAGCTCGCCAGGGGGCTCGTAGCCGACGCCGTCGCGACCGGGATACTCCGCGCGCGTTAGCCAGGGAAGAAGATCAGCTTGACGGCCGCGACGAGGCCGACGATGACGATGATCACTCGCAGCGCGCTCGCGGGGAGCCTGCGGCCGAACCTGGATCCGACGAGGCCCCCGACCGTGGACCCGACCGCGATCAGGCCGACGGCTAGCCACGCGACATGCGCGAAGGTCACGAAGACCAGCGCAGCGAACCCATTCACGATGAGGACGAGCACGTTCTTGGCCGCGTTGACCCGTTGCAGGCTCTCGGTCAGGAAGACCCCGAGCAGCCCCACGAGCAGGACGCCCTGAGCGGCGCCGAAGTAGCCGCCGTAGACCCCGGCGAGGAACACCCCGGCCACGAGCAGCGGGCCGCCGTGATCGCCACGTTCGGTATCCCGCTTGGCGATCGCGGCTGCCAGCCGCGGCTGGATCACCACCAGGACGCAGGCAAGCACGATGAGCACGGGCACGACCAGGCCGAATACGCTGGCGGGCAGCGCAAGCAACGCGGCGGCACCGGCCAGGCCGCCCGCGCAGGAGGCGAGTCCCAGGCGGAGCAGCCGGCCGCGCTGGCCGGTCAGCTCCCGCCGGTAGCCGTAGCAGCCACTGAAGTTCCCAGGCACCAGGCCGATGTTGTTGGACACGTTCGCGACGATCGCAGGGAATCCGAACGCGAGCAGCGTCGGGAACGTGATCAGCGAGCCCGATCCGACTATCGCGTTGATCGTGCCCGCGGCCAGCGCCGCCGCAAGGATCGCCGCGATCTCAGTGGCTGGCACGCCATCCCTGCGATCCGCGAGATCCCTGAGATTTGCGGCACATAAGGCGATATTAGGTCAGTCCGGTCGGCGCGGCGGCACCGCCCGGGCCATCCACCTGCTGGCCAGCCGTTCGATGATCAACGGCACGCCGAAGCAACGCGACAGGTTGGCCTCGGTGAACACCAGCTCGACCGGCCCAGCGGCGACGACCGATCCCTGCCGCATCAGCAGCGCGTGGGTGAAGTCGTCAGGCACCTCCTCGACGTGATGGGTGACCAGCGCGAGCACCGGGGCGCGCGGGTCGCGCGCGAGGGCGGCGATCCTGGCGAGCAGGTCCTCGCGGGCGCCCAGGTCCAGCCCTGCGGCCGGCTCGTCGAGCAGCAAGATCTCCGGGTCGGCCATCAGGGAGCGGGCGATCTGCACCCGCTTGCGCTCGCCCTCTGACAGCGTGCCGAACCGCCGCCTGATCAGGTGCGCGCAGCCGAGCGCGTCAAGCAAGGCGACGGCGCGGGCGACGTCGGATGAGTTGTACTCCTCGGCGCCGCGGCTCAAGATGCCGTACCCGGCGGTCATCACCAGGTCGATGACCTTCTCGTCGCGGGGGACCTGGTCGGCGACTGCCGAACTGGATATCCCGACCCTGCTGCGCAGGTCGTAAGGGTCGGCTTGAGCGAGCGGCTCGCCGAGCACCTCGGCTATACCCTCCGTGGGCGTGATCAGGCCGGCCGCGACCTGCAACAGCGTGGTCTTCCCCGCGCCGTTCGGGCCGACGATGGCCCAGCTTTCGCCGTCGTGCACGGTCCAGTTGACGTCGGCGAGCAACATGGACTCGTCGCGCCGCACGCCCACGTCACGAAGCCGCAGCACCTCGGCCGGCATCCGCTCTCCCTTTCCCGCTCGCCTCC
>JASIBM010000210.1 GCA_030045175.1 Streptosporangiaceae bacterium
ACCGACCGGAAGCCTTCGAACCCGAGGCTGGTGAACATGAAGTACTGCGCGACCACCTCGCTGCCAGGGCGGCTGAAGTTGAGCGTGAACGTCGGCATGTGGCCGCCGAGGTAGTTGACGTCGAAGATCAGGTCGCGCGGCAGCGCGGACTCGTCCCGCCAGATCGCCCACCCAACGCCGGGGTACACCAGGCCGTACTTGTGGCCGGACGCATTGATCGAGACGACCCTGGGTATGCGGAAGTCCCATTCCAGCTCGGGCTGGATGAAGGGCGCCACGAAGCCGCCCGACGCACCATCGACGTGGATCGGGATGTCCAGCCCTGAGTCGGCCTGGAGCCGGTCGAGGGCATCGGCGATCTCCTTGACCGGCTCGTAGCTGCCGTCGAAGGTGGAGCCGAGCACGGCGGCAACGCCGATCGTGTTCTCATCGCAGTACTTGGCCGCCTCCTCTCCGGTGAGGTGAAGGCGATCTCCCTCAAGCGGAACCAAGCGGGGCTCCACATCCCAGTAGCGGCAGAACTTCTCCCAGCACACCTGCACGTTGGCCCCGGTCACCAGGTTCGGCCGGTCGGTGGACAGGCCGGCCGCCTGGCGGCGCTCACGCCAGCGCCACTTCAAGGCCATCGCGGCGAGCATCACGGCCTCGCTCGATCCCGTCGTCGAGCAGCCTGTCGCCGTGTCGGACTCGGGGGCGTGCCAGAGCCGGGAGATGATCCGGACGCAGCGGCTCTCGAACTCGGCCGTCTGAGGATACTCGTCCTTGTCGATCATGTTCTTGTCGGCCGTGTCCAGCATGAGCTGCCGCGCCCGCTCTGGCATGGACGTCGTGACGAATGTGGCCAGGTTGAGCCTGGCGCTCCCGTCGAGCAGCAACTCGCTGCTGATCAGGTCGTAGGCGTCTTCCGGCCCGGTGCCCTTGTCCGACAGCATGCCGATCGGGAGCCGGCGCTCGGCACCGGTGTTACGGCTCGTCGCGGGCCGGTGCGTGTGGTGGGTAATCCTTCGGTGCGTCAGTGCCATGCCGGCAGTCTAAACATGGTCACAGCAGGGTGCGTGCCAATAGACAATCTAGTTCATAAACATTCAGGTGCCTTACCGGTTCAGCTATAAATTTCCTGATATGGCATTACAGCTGGCCCTGACCAGCTCCACGATCCGGACCCGCGGTGGCGGGAGAGTCACGACACGGCTACTTTGTGAAATACCAGTATTCGGGCAGAAGGTCATAGATAGGGCTTATGTGGACGCCGTGTAGATTACTGGCCACGCCCCAGACCGCGTCCTCTGAGGGTAGCCAGATGTACGGCAGCTGACTCGCAGTGTAGGCCGCGTACTTGTGGAACACGGCCAGGCTGCTGCTCGTGTGCGTCTCGTTGATCAGCTTGTCCTCGGTCGGGCTGGAGTAGCTGCCGTAGTTGGAGAAGGCCCCGGTCTGGAACAGCTGCTCTCCGGTCGGCTCGAAGCCAGGGCCGTCAAATATCCACTCACCTAGATACAGCGCGCCCCAGGTGCACTTAGGTCCCGGCTTGCATGGCGACGACTCGCCGAGCAGAGCCGAGAATGACTTTCCGTCCAGGCTTATCTCAATACCCGCCCGGGCAGCATCTGCCTTGTATGCCGCGAGCATCGGGCCGTCAGTGGAAAGTGATCCAGTTCCCCAGTCGATGGTGAATGCGAGCTTCTGATTTCGCGCAATTCCCGCGCCGCAGTCGGTCGGCGTCCTACCCGGCCGACGGCATGTCATGACGCCACCGACCTCCTGCCAGCCATGGCTGGTCAGAAGCGACACAGCCTTGGCTGTGCTGTAAGGGTACGGCCCCAGGCCACCATTTGCCAGCTGAGCCGCGGGCTCCCACTGATTGGGCGGGGTGTCAGGCACGCCGCCCGATCCCGGCACCGCGTAGCCGCGGAATACCGTCGCATCCATGCCTGCCTGGTTTTCCAGGTACTGCAGTGCCTGCCGGACGTAGAGCTGCCGGAATACGGCGCCGAGCGTTGGGTTGTTGAAGTTCGGCTGGTAGTAGTAGATGCTGTACTGGCTGACCCGCTGCAAGGTAGCGCTCGGCCGAAGCGGATTGGTAGCCGGCAGCCCAGTGCCAGTTGCCTTTGGCAGATCGGATATCGCCAGGAAGGTCACGTCGACCTTCCGGGCCTTAAGTGCCTGGTAAGCCGCCTGGTCGTTGACATAATACACAAGCTTGAACTCCGACAGCTGCGGTTTAGGACTGCCCGAATATTCTCGATTCGGCACGAAAACGGCGTTCGTCCGGGGATTGCCGCTCAGGCGAAATCCCGACAGGCGCCACGGTCCGTCGACGGTTCCCCAGATCCGGCTGGTCGCGTACGTACTGGAGTCCGTGGCCTGGGTCGCCAGGAATTTGTAAACCGCATGGCACCTGGCGACGCTCGAACTGCAGCCGCCGCTCCCCGGGCTTGCGGTGAGACTGGTGACGTCCCAGGCCGCTGGCATCGGCGTGATCTCCGCCAGCTGGTTATACGTAAACCAGTAGCTGGAGTAGGCCCGGTTCAAGTGCAGCGTCACCTGATTCGGTCCCGTGGCACTGTACGATACCAGGTTGTCGGGCAGCAGGCCCGGTGCGTACCCCGCGAAATTGTCCTTCTCGGCCTTCATCATGTTCAGCCAGAATATGACATCCTGCGCATCGACGCTCTCACCATCCGACCATTTCCAGCCCCTCAGGCTGATAACCACCGTCTTTCCGCCATCGGAGTACACAGGCGGCCTCGCCGGCGAGAGGGCATAGTTCACGGATACCGAGTTCCCGTTGTTGCCGAACATGTAGAGCGGACGGTACATGAGCCACTGAAAGACCTGGGTGTTGGAGGTCTCGTCATACGAAGCTGGGATATATGGCCATATCCAGTCAGGTATCACGCCTAGCTGCGCATAGGTCGCCACACCACCCTTGACCTTCACGCTGCTTGTCGCCGAATTATTACTGCTTCCGCAGGCGGTGATGAACAACGCCAGCGCAGCCACCACGGCCACGATAATGCCATGCAGACCATGTTTCCAGACGCGCATGATATGCACTCCGTCCTAGTAAGGCGTGATCAAAGCCTTACCTCTTCCTGCTGATGCTAGGCCTGCGCCAAGGGTTTCACCTCTCAGGGATTGCCGTGCCGAGGGCAGCCGACAATACCGGATACAGCTTGAAGTATAGCGGAGGAGGCTACTCATGACGGGTGCGAGCGACGGGATCCAGCCGTTCCGGATTTGACATCCCGCGGCAGGATGCCGACGATCTGCATGAGGGACCAGCCGACACCAGATAAATCAGTGAATGCCAGGAATAGTATAGAATTATAAGATATCCATCCATTCATGGGGCCAGACTGCCAGCGGATCGCCCGCGCATGGGCAGTGCTGATGCATGGGCTCCGCGGGTTCCGGCGCTGGGATGTCGTGCTGGCCGGTGACCCGGATGCGTGGCCGCCGTGGGCGAGTTCCGGCAGCGCCCCCCTGGTCTGGAGCGAGGACATCGGCGGTTGCTGAGCCGCGGCCCCGGCCCGGGGTAACACCGGGCCGGGCAGCGGACACTTAAGGGTGTGACGACTCTCCGCATCGCGCACGCCGAGCCCTGGCCAGGGCGGCTGGCTAACGGCGAATTCCAGACTCTCGGTCACCTGGTCGTGCTGGCCGACGACGCGGGTCAGCGGGCCGTGCCGATCTGGCTGGGGGGCGACCTGGGCGCCCTGTACCTGGCGGATCTCCTGGAACGGCCCGCCGATCAGGTCATCACCGATGGCGTGCCGCAGGAACTCACCACCCGGCTACTCGGCGCGGCCCGTTCCCGGGTGACCGGGGTGGACATCGATGTGACCGAAGCTGGCGCCAGGGAGCTGAGCCCGGAGGTCACCGTGGCGCGGATCGGGCTGGCCGGCCCTGCCGGAACCCGGCAGGTCACCGCCGGCCTGGGCCTGAGTCTGGCCCTGGCCGCCGCCGCCGGCGCCCCGGTCCGGCTGGCCGACGCGGTGCTGGACCGGCTGGCCGTCCCGGC
>JASIBM010000211.1 GCA_030045175.1 Streptosporangiaceae bacterium
GACTTCCCGCAGCCCGGCCCGCCGGTCAGCACAGAGACGCGGGAGGTCAGCGCGAGTCGCACCGCGTCCGCCTGCTCGGGAGCGAGTGAGGTTCCGGTCTTCCCGCGCAGCCAGTCAAGCGCCCTGTCCCAGTTCACCGAGGAGAACGCGGCTAGCCGGTCACTTCGCGCCGCGAGCAGGCGCAGGAGTGACCAGGCAAGAGATCGTTCTGCCTGGTAGAACGGCGGCAGGTACACGGCGGGTATCGGCGGTCCGTCCTGCGCCGCCGCAGGCAGGTCTTCCCGCACGACTCCCTCAGCGACGGCAAGCTCGTCCAGGCACGGGGCGATCTGCGGGGCCGGGACATCAAGGATCTTGCCTGCGTCGGTGATCAGGTTGGGCGCGGGCAGGTAGCAGTGGCCGTCGTCGGCGGCCTGCGACAGGGTGTACGCGAGCCCGGCCTTGATCCGCTCCGGGCTGTCCCTGGCGATGCCGACCGCCGCCGCGATGGTGTCCGCGGTCTTGAAGCCGATCCCCCACACGTCCGCGGCCAGCCGGTAAGGCTCGGCGCGGACCACACAGACCGATTCGTCGCCGTACTTCTTGTAGATCCGGACCGCCAGCGACGTGGACACGCCCACGCCCTGGAGGAAGATCATGACCTCCTTGATGGCCTTCTGCTCGGCCCAGGCGGCGATGATCATCGCACTCCGCTTCGGGCCGAGGCCATCGACCTCTATCAGCCGGGCGGGCGAGTCCTCGATGATGTGCATGATGTCGACGCCGAACCGGCTGACCATGCGCTCCGCCATCACCGGGCCGATGCCCTTGATCAGCCCCGAGCCCAGGTAGCGCTGAATGCCCGCGGCCGTGGCCGGCAGCACGGTGGAGTACGAGTGAACCTCGAACTGCTTGCCGTACTTCGGGTGGCTCGTCCACCGGCCGTGCATCCGCAGCGACTCGCCGACCTGCGCGCCGAGCAACGGGCCGACCGCGGTTATCAGGTCAGGGCCGCCGCGGCCAGAGTCGATCTTGGCAATCGTATAGCCGGTCTCCGGGTTCGCGAACGTGATGCGCTCGAGCACACCGTCAAGGACCGCGGGGTCGCGCCGGGCGTCGCTGGGAGGCATGCGGACCATCATGACCGATCGCGACCTAGCTGATTACCCCAAAGGAAACCGTTGGCCCGCAGCGGCCTGGCCAATCTGGTGTCTCAGTCAGGGCTGCGCTCGGTGCTCGCGGGGGTAACAGGCAGCCGCACCCGGAACCTGGTATTGCCGGGGGCTGACTCCACCGCGATGTCCCCGTGGTGCTTGTTGACCACGATGCGCCAGCTGATGTCGAGGCCGAGCCCGGTGCCCTGGCCTACCGGCTTCGTGGTGAAGAACGGCTCGAAGATCCGCTTTCTGATCTCTGCAGGAACCCCAGGCCCGGTGTCGCAGATGTCCACGAATAGCTGGTCCCTGTCCAGCCCGGTGCGCACCGTCAGCACGCCTGCCTCTCCCATCGCAGCGACCGCGTTGTCGATGAGGTTGGTCCACACCTGATTCAGCTCGGCCGCGTACGCGGGGATCTCGGGCAGCGACCGGTCGTAGTCCTTCACCACGCGGATGCCCGCGGGGATCATCCCGGCCAGCATCGCCAGCGTGCTATCAAGCAGCTCGTGCACGTCGACGACCCGGTACGGGGACCGGTCCAGCTGTGAGTACTGCTTGGCCGCCCCGACCAGGTTGGAGATCCGCGCGGCGGAGTCCTCGATCTCGTTGACAAGCAGCTCGGTCTCCACGGTGTAGTACAGCCAGCGCAGCGCCTCCTCAAGCGCCGGCGCGTCCGCCTCCGCCGCGTCCACCTCCGCAGCGACCTGCTCGAGCCAGGCGACATCAAGCCCGGCGGCGACGAAGGCTGGCGCCAGCTGCCAGCCGTCGGCCAGCCCGCGCGAGTCCAGCCAGTCGGTGATGGCGTCCTCTCGGTCCGATGCCTCAAGCGGCGAGAGGGCCAGCGCCTTCGGCACCCGCTCGGCGGCTTGTTCCTGGAGCTTGATCAGCGTCTCCAAGGCGGCCCGCTGGTACCGCCCGCCCGCGATCGCGCCCAGCTTGCGCCGCATGCCTGCGATCCGCTCCCGCAGCGCGGCGGTCGCCCGGACCGCGGCCGCGGCCGGGTTGTTCAGCTCGTGGGTCAGGCCGGCCGACAGCGAGCCGAGCGCGAGCAGCCGCTCCCGCTGCCCGGTCGCCTCCAGCAGGTTCCTGGTGCCGAAGAACGCCCCCTCAAGCAGGTGCACGGCCATCGGGAACCACTCGGCCATCAGCTCGGCGAACACCTCCGCGTCCAGCACGAAGAACCGCGAAGGCTCGGTCACCCGCATCGAGCTGTTGTAGACCTGCGGGACCCGGTCGCCGAGGTAAGCCTGCCACGCGCCGGCGTACACGCCGCGCCGTGAAGTCCTGGCCACCTCGATGTCGTCGGCGCCGACCCGCCGCGACAGCACCAGGGTGCCCTCGAGCAGGACATAGAAAATGGTCGCCGGGTCGCCCTCGGCATACACAGGCCCGGCGGCGATGACTTCCGCCCGGCCTCGCTGGCATAGCCACTCAAGCTGGGCATCGGTCAGCTTCTCGAAGAGGAACAGCGTCCTGAGCTCACCTGGGTCGCATGGCTTCGCGGTCACAGCATCTCCAGGTAACGGTGCACCAGCATGACCGCCATGGCTCCCTCGCCGACGGCGGAAGCGACCCGCTTGGCCGATTCGGCCCGCGCGTCACCGGCCACGAACACGCCGGGCACGCTTGTCTCCAGGTGATAAGGCGGCCGGTCCAGGGTCCAGCCGCGCGGCCGCTGCCCGTCGACCA
>JASIBM010000212.1 GCA_030045175.1 Streptosporangiaceae bacterium
GCTTGCGCGTGCCCGCCCGGGCTACGGCGACGTCATCACCGACTGGCCAGAAACGGTCGCCCGCGCGCTCGGGACCCCGGTCGCGCTCACCTCGTCCGGCCCGACCAGGCTGGACAAGGCCCCGGCTAGACAAGGCCCAGGCTGGACAAGCCCAGGCTGGACAAGCACCGTTCAGCTCCGGTCGCCGGCGAGCAGCCGCCGCGCTCGCGTCAGCATCTCGCGCAGGTTAGCCTCGGCGGTGAGCTCGTGCGCCTGCGCGATGGTCAGCCAGCGCAGCGGCGCCGCGCTGGTCTCGGCGACGGCCAGGTCCGGGGTCTTCGTCGCGAACACGAACCTCAGGTCGGCGTGCTCGTGCGCGGGCTCCGCGCCAAGGGCGGGCACGCCGACGACCACTACCTGGCGCAACTCGGCGTCCGGCCACGGCACCAGGTCGTCAAGCCCGGTCTCCTCGCGGGCCTCACGCAGCGCGATGGCCACGGCGTCGGACTCGCCAGGGTCGCCGTGACCGCCGACCTGGAGCCACGCCTGCTGGCGCTGGTGCCAGCGGAGCAGCACCCGGCCGCTGGGCGGATGGACGATCAGCGCGGACGCCGTGACGTGCAGCGGCAGCGACCGCGCCCATGGATCCTCGGCGCGCTCGGCCAGCGCACGGGTCCGGCCCAGGTCCGCGGCCTCGGCGCCACCGTCCGGCTGGTAGCCGCCAAGTAGCCCGATCAGCGAACTCACCGGCGTCAGGCTAGCGGGGGGTTCAGGGGGTCGTCCCCCCGGGTCAGCACAGCGGTGCGAGCGCGTCGGCCAGCGGCGCGAGCACGGCGGGGGTCAGCGGGGGCCGCAGGTACACGATCGCGAGGTCAAGCCCCTGCGCCGCGAGGCCGGCCACCTCGTCGGCGGTCGCCGCGTAGTCGTGGTCCGCGCTCAGCCGGACGTGGCTGGACAGCGTGATCTCCTTCGGGTCCCTGCCGATGTCGGCGCAGTGCGCGAACAGCACGTCGCGCTTGCGCGCGAACTCCTCGGGCGTCCCGCCGCCGAAGTTCCAGTGCTGCGCGTACCTGGCCGTCGTGCGCAGCGTGCGCCGCTCGCCGCTGCCGCCGACGCAGATCGGCGGGTGCGGGCGCTGCGGGCCCTTGGGCTCGCAGCGCCCGCCTGTCAGCTTGTAGAACTTCCCTTCGAAGTCCGTGACCGGCTGCGAGAGCAGGCCTATCAGAACCTGGCACGCCTCTTCGAAGCGGTCGCTGCGCTCGCGGACGGTGCCAAGCTCTATGCCGTAGGCACCCGACTCCTCCTCGTTCCAGCCCGCGCCGATCCCAAGCTCGAGCCTGCCGCCGGAGATGACGTCGATCGTCGCGGCCATGTTCGCGAGCACGGCGGGATGCCGGTAGTGGATGCCGGTCACGAGCACGCCAACCCGCAGCCGCCTGGTCGCCTGCGCCAGCGCGGTCAGCACCGTCCAGCCCTCCAGGCACGGCCCGGACGAGTCACCGACAATCGGGTAGAAATGATCGAAGACCCAGCCAGACTCGAAGAGCTCGATCTGGTCGGCCTCGGTCCAGACGGCCAGCATGTCGGACCAGGGGGTGTGCTGCGGCGCGGTCTTGAAGGCGAAGCGCACGATCGGTCTCCTTCTGATCGGGGGTTCACCCAAGGATCTCACGAGCACTGGCCAGCGGCGGGCCAGCCGCCGTGGGCCAACACCAGCGCGGGCGACCCGTTGGCTCGCGAGCTTTCATCACGGTGTCCGCGCCCGTTAACCCCGCGTGAACCGTGCGTGCAAGCGCGGACGCGATCATGGATACGCGATGTCCGCGATCTCAGCACCAGCCCAAGCTCACGCACCCGAGCAACTCCACGTGCAGTTCGGCGCCGACGCGGCCACCCAGGCGGCCGTGTCATGGGCGGCCCCCGGGCCGGCTCGCAGGCCGCGGCTGCGGCTCGGCAGGCTGTCCGCCGGCCTCGGGACCGAGGTTCTGGCGCAGGAGCGAACCTACACCGAGGCGCTGACCGGCGAGCGGGTCTGGACCTACCACGCGGCGGTCGACGGCCTGCGGCCCGACACCCGTTACGGCTACCAGGTCCGCCATGACGGCGCCGAGCCCGTCGCAGGCACGTTCCGTACCGCCCCGGCTGGCCGGTCGGCGGGCTTTCGGTTCACCAGCTTCGGCGACCAGGCGATCCCGGCCCCGCTCGGGCTCGGCCTCGGCCCAAGCTCACCGAACGCCGGCCACGTCGTGCCTGCGATCGAACGCCTCGACCCGCTCTTCCACCTCGTCAACGGCGACCTGTGCTACGCGAACATCAGCGACCAGCCGGTCGCCACCTGGGCCGCCTACTTCGCGAACAACGCCCGCTCAGCGGCGAACCGGCCGTGGATGCCGACCGCGGGCAATCACGAGAGCGAGGTCGGGAACGGCCCGCAGGGCTACCTCGCGTACCAGACCAGGTTCGAGCTGCCCGACAACGGCTCGGCCCGGTTCCGTGGCAACTGGTACTCCTTCACGGTCGGCTCCATCCTGGTGATCGCGCTGAACAACGACGACGTGTGCTACCAGGACGGCGCGTTCAGCTCGTACCGGCGCGACCACGTGCCCGGATACGCGGCGAGCGGCCTGGACCCGTACATCAGCGGCTACAGCGGGGGCGAGCAGCGCCGGTGGCTTGAGCGGGAGCTCGCCAGGGCGCGGCGGTCGGTGCACATCGACTGGATCGTGGTGTGCATGCACCAGGTCGCCATGTCCTCGGCTCGCTTCAACGGCGCCGACCTGGGGATACGCGAGCAGTGGCTGCCGCTGTTCGACGCGTACGGCGTGGACCTCGTGCTGGCCGGGCACGATCACCACTACGAGCGTAGCTTCCCCGTGCGCGGCGTGGAGCCGGGGAGCTCGCTGCTCACCCCGGCGGCCCGCGGCAGCGACCCGGACGAGATGGACACCTCGAACGGAACGGTCCACGTGATCGCAGGCGGGGGTGGCAGCAGCTCGTTCTTCGCCTCGGCGCCGGACGATGACCTGCCGCCCGAGGGGAAGGTGATCACCGGGGTCGGCGCGGGCGACCGGCAGCGGCAACGGCCGCCGATCGTGGCCACCGAGCCCGCCCGCTGGTCGGCCTACCGGGACCTGCGGACGCCGTACGGGTTCGCGTCGTTCGACTTCGTCCCCGCCGAGCCGGGTGGCACGACCTCGATCACGGTCACCTACCACGGCGCGGAACTCGGATCGGCCGACTACGTCCCGCTCGACCGGTTCGTCCTGCGCAAGCGGCTCGGTTCAGGTTCCCCTTACGCGGGGGCGCACCTCGTGCACAGGCACGCCCCCGCGTAAGTTCTCAGGGCGCGTGCAGCAACCGCAGGGTGTTCTGGTTGTTGTCGACGTAGTACACGCCGCTGCCGCCGGGCGCGATGGTCACGCCGAACAGCGCCCCGGCTCCCGGCGGGCTGCCCGTGTTGTCGAGCAAGCGGGTGGCGACCTGGAAGCCCTTCCGCGCGCCGACGGGGAAGGTCTCGACGATGAAGCCGTTGTTGCCGTTGACCGTGAGGATGTCGCCGTCCGGGGCGATGGTCATGCCGAGCGGCCCGCTGATGTGGCCGTTGGCAGTGATCGTGGTCCCGGTGCCCGCGCTTGTCGGCCGTGTTATCGCGTTCGGGATGGCGTCGATCGCGCTATTGATGGTGTCGGCGACGTACAAGATGCCACCACGGGACAGGCCGACGCCGGTCGGGCCGAGCACGAACGCGGTGGAACTTGACTGCGTGGCGAACCCCGAGCCAATCGTCGTGGTGCTGAGCAGGGCCGGTGGCATGTTGCCGCACAGGAACAACCGCAGCCGCAGCACCGTGCCCCTGTGCACGATCGCCCCGTTAGCCGCGGCCGTGCCGTTCAGCACGTTGGTCACGAACAGGTCGCTGAAGGCGCCCCAGCTGAAGGAGGTGGCGTCCCACGGGCCGTTGATGCCGTTCCCCGTGAAGGTCTCACGGACCCTGCCGCGATTGCCGAGCACGATCAGGCAGCCGGCGCTGGACGTGGCCACCTGCCCGTTCCTCGACGGCGTGCTGCCGACCACGACCCAGCCGCCTGGCAGGATCACCAGCGCCGTGGTAAGCCCGGCACCACCCGGGCAGCGGCCGGCCAGCATGGCGCTGGTGATCCTGGCGAACAGCGTCACCCGGCCGCCAGGGGTGACCTGGACGATCGTCGACCCCGTGCCTTGCAGGTTCTTCTTGTTGTTGAAGTTGCTGACGAGCACGTTGCCCGCGTATTCGGTACCGACCGTGGCCGGGATCACCACCACGCCGTACGGGTTCTGGTCACCGTTCGCCGGTACCGTCGACGCTATTGTGCTGATGGTGTGGAAATGACTGAGATAAGGCACTACCCCATCGGCGGCGGCCGATGTCGGTGCCAGCATCAGCGCCGCCGCTGCGGCCGTTCCTGCCACTGCGGTAAGCGCGGCGTGCCTGCGGAACAAGTGCATGAGCGTGCCCCCTTCACGAGATGAATTCAGTAGCTCGGTGCCCCCGCCGAGCCAGTGAACTGTTCAGTGCGATAAGAAATCCAGCCGCGATCGGGACTACCCGCTTGCCGAGCGGTTCAAGCCGCCTAATGGCGGATTGGTTAAGGGGCGCGACGCGCTCGAGCCGAGGGCGAGGCCGCGCTGGCACGTGCTATGCGGGGGCGCGCCTCGCAGCCAGACGCACCCCCGCATAGGCCCGGGGCTGACCAGCTAGCCGGTCGCCGGTCAGCGGGCCTGGCCAGGTCAGCCAGGCCCAGCCAGATCAGTGCAGCAGCCGCAGGGTGTTCGCCGCGTCGTCGACGTAGTAGACGCCGCTGCCGCCAGGCACGATGGTGAGGCCGAACAAGGCGCCCGCTCCCGGCGGGCTGCCCGACCTGTCGAGCAGGAAGGTGGCTACCTGGTCGCCCTCGTACCTGCCCGCCGGAACGGTCTCGGCGATCTTCGCGTGGAACGCGCGCACTTGCCC
>JASIBM010000213.1 GCA_030045175.1 Streptosporangiaceae bacterium
CATGCGGGTCATCGACGGGATGCACCGCCTGATGGCCGCCTCCTTGCAAGGACGGGAGACCATCAGCGTCCTTTTCTTCGACGGCAGCGAGGCGGACATCTTCTTGCGCGGGGTCCAGGAGAACGTCGCCCACGGCCTGCCGCTATCCCAGGCCGACCGCCGCGCCGCGGCCGAGCGGATCATCGCCTCGCACCCGCGCATGTCCGACCGGGCGATCGGCCACTCGGTCGGCCTGGCGGCCAAGACCGTGGCCGCCGTCAGGAAGAGTTCAAGCGAAGAAATACCGCAGTCAAACGCGCGGGTCGGCCGGGACGGCAAGGTCCGCCCGCTGGACAGCGGCGCAGGCAGGCGGCGGGCCGCGGAGCTGTTGACGCAGCAGCCGGACGCGTCGCTGCGCGACGTCGCGCGGGCCGCGGGCATCTCCCCGGCGACGGTCCTGGACGTGCGCAAGCGCCTGGAGCGCGGCGAGTCACCCGTGCCGCAACGGCCCGCAGCGAACGCCGCGCGCAACGGTGCCAGCGCTAGCGGCGCCGAGGCTAACGCCGATGGCGGCGGCGCCTCCGTCCAGGCCATTCGCTTCGGCTCGCGGGCATTGGCGCCGCCAGACCCGGCGGCCACGGTAGAGAAGCTGCTGCGCGACCCGTCGCTGCGCAACACCGAGCGCGGCAAGGGCATGCTGCGGCTGCTGTACGTCAACGCGGCCGGCGCGGAGCAGCTGCTGGACGCGACCGCGGCCGTGCCCCCGCACTGCGTCGGCCTGGTCGTGCAGCTCGCCCGCCAGTACGCCAAGATGTGGCAGGACTTCGCGCGGGAGCTCGACGGGCGGGCGCGGATCATCGATCCGTCTGCGGCCACGCGTTTAGAATCGCCGCTCAACGAAGGCGGCGAATGCCCTCCTGCTGCCCTTGGCCAGCTGTCTTCACCACTTGAGCACATCGCTGAAGGCTAGCGACTCAAGATTGAGGACAGAGCCAAAGCCATGGCCGGCCAGCCAAGCATAATTGTAAAGAGTATTGAGATAGTTCGCGCTTCCGTCCGGGCAAATGCATACTGGCTGGGCTATCTCCGGGTGAGCCTTGAGATAGCGGGCGCATGCGGCGACAACGGCACCCGCCGACCCGCCGAGGCCTATGCCTAGATTATCTTGCAAGTAATGACATGTTGTAACGGCCTCTCGGTCGTCAACGATCACGACATCGTCATAGTCACCTGGCCGCAAGAATAGCGAGGTGCAGCTTGAGCCAATCCCCGTGATCAGCCGCTTTCCGCTGGGATAACCAAAGACGCGGGATCCCCGCACATCCACGCCAACAACCTTCGCCGTAGCGGAGACCGACCTCAGATATCGCCCTATGCCAGCCAGCGTTCCGCCGGTCGAGGCAGCAATGAACACCGCATCCATGCCGGGTCGCTGGCGACAGATTTCTGGCGCGGTCTCGTGATAGTGGATCTCGGGATTAGCCGGGTTCTCGTACTGATTTGGCCAGATCGATGCCCGGTCTTCAGCCAGTAGCCGACGGATCATCGCCAACCGTGAGAGCAGATAGCTTCCGTCTTCGTCGGGCTCTCCTGCTGATATCACCACGGCGCCCATCGACTTCATGTGTTCCAGCATCACCGGATCGGCCTTCGGATCAGTTACGGCAGTGAACCGGTAGTCACGCACCTGACTCAAGAAAGCCAACGCCACGCCGAGGTTTCCAGAGGTCGATTCGACTAGGTGACTACCCGGCGCAAGCAGGCCAGACGCCTCCAGCGCTCTTATGAGACCGCGCGCTGTCCGGTACTTGATGGATCCGCTCGGGTTGTAGGATTCGAGCTTCAGCCCAACTTTCCGCCATCGTGATCCAATTTTCAGCGCGATGTCCACAATTGGCGTATCCTGGCGTACCTGCCACGTTTCTTCGGCGAGGTAGCGATTTGCCATAAGCGCGTTCGCCTCGCAGCCTAAGTTACGCCAAGAGCGAATGGCCTGCGTTCCCCGGTTGCCATCGATCCACTCCTACCCAAAGACACGCAGCAGGCTGCCAAGTTTCGCCTCTTCCGCGGCCCGCGCCACTTGTTCCAACAGGGCGATATCGAGAATCGACATGCCGAACGGATTGCTAACCACCACTCCGTCATGCGGGCGGACGGCCTTCCGGGTGCCCACGAGAACCTCACCAAGAGTGCCTGCGGTTTCCTGGACCTTAGCTTCGGCCATCAGCCTGCCGAGAATGCGCCTAGGGTTGTCCTTAACCAAGGTGACGTCATCCACGAAAACCGCTTCAGCTGCCAGGAAGACATCTTCCGTGAGATCGTCGAGCGATACATGCGCGACGAAGCTCGCTGGCCGAATCCAGTCGGGCTCGATGTATGGCTTCCGGGAGGTGGTCACCGTGATTACGACGGTGCTCGCGGCCACTGCCTCGGCCGCGGAGCGGCACGGGATGACGGTAATTCCCGGGGTCTGCAGCGCGGCCCAGCCGGCCAATGCACTGATCCGGCCCGGATCGAGGTCATAGACGTGGGCAGCGGTTATTGCGGGGTGATAACGCGCCAGCAGGCGAAGGTGCTCCCTGGCGAGCGCGCCACAGCCTATGAGCGATATGGACTCGCATGACTGCGGACCTAGGTGCCGCAGGCTCACCAACGTGTAGGCGGCGGTTCGCAGCGCGCTCAGGTGGCCGGCGTCGGCCATGAGGCACGGGCGTGCCGTGCCCGGATCGAAGAGCATGGTGACGCCGCCGGCGCGATCCATTCCTGCGCTGGGATTGCTGACCGCCGCATTGATGATCTTCACGCCATAGACCGGCCCGTCTCGTCCGGGCACACCGCCAGGCATGGCAACAGACCGGCAATGCGCTCCGGCCTGGTTGGTCCACTCCAGGTACGCCTCAGCAGGGAGCACCGTGCTTCCTGTCGCATGGCTCCGCAGCACGGACGCCACCACGTCCAGGGGGTCGAAAGCCGCTACGCATCGCTCGACGACACGACGGTCAAGAACGCGCAATTCAGGCTCGACCATGGAACCCTCCTTCGCGGTCAGGCGATGACTGGCTAGCCGCACTTCTGCGTGTCCTCGCGAAAGAAATCAATAAGCAACGAATTGACGATCTCCGGCTCCTCAAGGTAGCCGTAATGCCCGCATCCCGCCACCTCCTCATATCTGCAATCAGGAATGTACTCGGAGAGCTCGCGGCAGAGAAAGGACGGGGCTATCAGATCGTCGCTAAACCCTATTACGAGACACCGTGACTTGATCTTGCGATACTCCTCCAGCCTGTTCTCGATCAGGTCAAGTCCTATCTGAGCCCGGCTAGCTGAGCGCTCCGACAGCGACAACTCAAAAATATCGAGCCAGTCCCTAATTCGTCCTTCATCAGCCTGCGTGCGAGGCGATAGAAATTTTGTCGCATGCACAACGGCCGCGTACAGCGGGGGCAGGACGATTCCGCTGTCGAGCAGCTCTGCGTCTGCCGCCGACATCGCAGCGCGCAGCGTGTCTGTCCGGCCACGTGTAGCCATGAGAACCGCCTGCGTGATCAAGTCAGGATGGGTGAGAAGCAGCTCCTGGAGCATGATCCCGCCTAGCGAGAACCCGACTATCCGGCATGGGCCGATCCCTAGGGTCTCGATCAGGCCGACGGTGTCCGCCACCATCTCCTCCAGAGTGAACCCGTCTAGGCACGCATCGGTCGGTGGCATTCCTCGATTGTCGACCGTGATCACCCGATAGCCGGCCGCCGTCAGCGCTGGCACCTGATGCGGTGTCCACGTTCTGCCCTTGGCCCCGCTGCCTGTTATGAGCAGGACAGGCTCGCCAGCGCCATATTCGTCGAAGTGAAGATTAATGCCGTTAACCGTCGTGCTTGACATTAGTATCCCTTCGAATGATGATACCTACATCACAAGAGATTTTAGCGTTATCCGGCGCCACGGCCCAGATTACCCGCCTGGCATTGTGCCTCCCACTGACGTCCAGCGGCGTGACGCAGGTACACGGGCCTGCACAGCCGAGCACGCGCTTCGGATCGAGAGGTAGGGCATGGGTACCGAAGGCGTTCAAGACGTCGATGTGGTGGTCGTCGGCGGCGGGCCCGGAGGGGCGACGTTGGCATCGCTAGTCGCGATGCGGGGGCACCGGGTCGTGATCCTGGAGAAAGAGAAGTTTCCGCGCTGGCAGATTGGTGAATCGCTGCTGCCGTCCACCGTGCACGGCGTATGCCGCCTCACTGGGGTAGCGGACGAGCTGGAAAAGGCCGGCTTCACCAGAAAAGGCGGCGGAACCCAAAGGTGGGGGGCCAATCCCGAGCCATGGACGTTCTCGTTCTCCGTGTCGTCGAAACTGACTAGTCAGACGTCCTATGCTTACCAGGTCGAGCGAAGCAAATTTGATAAGATCTTGCTAGACCACGCGCGGCGAATGGGTGCCGACGTGCGAGAGGAATGTGAAGTCAACGATATCGTGGGCGACGATGAGCGGGTCCGCGGGGTGTCATATACGGACGCAGCAGGAAAGGTCGGCCAGATCCGCGCGCGATACGTCGTGGACGCGTCGGGCAACAAGAGCCGCATCTATAAGCACGTCGGGGGATCACGAACGTACTCGGATTTCTTCCGAAGTCTTGCTCTCTTTGGCTATTTTGAAGGCGGGAAACGCCTTCCGCCGCCAAACTCCGGTAATATCCTTTCTGCCGCCTTTGACAGCGGGTGGTTCTGGTATATACCGCTTAGACCCAATCTGACCAGTGTCGGCGCGGTCGTGCGGCGCGAGATGGCGAATAAGATTCAGGGCGACCCAGAAAAGGCGTTGCAAGCACTCATCTCAGAGTGTCCAATGATCAGCGACTATCTCCGGGATGCCAAGCGAGTGACGACCGGCGAATATGGGCGGCTGCGTGTGCGCAAGGACTACTCGTACCGCAATACGAAGTTCTGGCGACCGGGCATGGTGCTCGTGGGCGATGCGGCATGCTTCGTTGACCCCATATTCTCCTCCGGCGTGCATTTGGCAACATACAGCGCGCTGCTAGCTGCGCGCTCCATCAACAGCGTCATGGCGCAGGCAGTCGATGAGGAAGCTGCGTTTCGGGAGTTTGAGCAGCGGTACCGCCGGGAGTATGGGGTTTTCTACGAATTCCTGGTGGCGTTCTACGACATGCACGTAAGTGAGAACTCGTATTTCTGGTCCGCGAAAAAGATCACCAAGAATACCAGCTCTGAACTGGAGTCATTTGTCGAGCTGCTCGGCGGCGTATCGTCCGGTGAGGCCGCCCTCGCGGAGGCCGAGTCGCTAGCTCAGCGCTACAAGGGTCGATCCAGCGAGTTCGCTGAGGCGGTTGACACGCTTGTCGCGAACAAAGAGCAGAGCATGTTGCCTGTCTTCACGTCCTCGATCGTGCAGCAGCTAATGCAGGAGGGCACTCAAGTACAGGCGCGCGCGCTGCTGCGCGAGAACGCGGCGGCCGAAGTTCCTATTTTCGAGAACGGACTTATTCCATCCCCCGATGGCCTTTCGTGGTCATCGCACCGCTAAAAGAAGGTAACCAGGGGTAACGAGGGCAGAAATCCCATGAGGTTCAACTGACACGGCGCTGCAGTTGAATGTGCTGGCCAGCAACCTGGCCACTTGCTGGCCGTGAGACCTTCTAGTTCTCCCTAGTTCTCCAGGTTCAGCCACGCTGAGATATGAGCCCAGATCTGAGCCAGCATGTCAGGCCGCATCATATCTTCGTGGTTGCATGGAAGGCTGAATTCTGTTATCTCCCCGGATACATAAGGTTGCCACAATGCGGCAGTTGGTGCATCCGTTATCCGATCCTCAGACGCAACCATGAGCACGGCATCCCCGTCAAATTCCTGGAACTCATGCGCGTAAAAACTGCTCTCACTATTCTGGAAATTCCGAGCGACGATCATAAGATCCTCATCGGTTACCACTTCGCTGTTACCGGCATACCGCCGACGCACCATGTCCAGCAATTCAGCTAGCCGGGTTTCCTGCGCGGAAGCCTCAAGGTCATCCGGGTCTTGGGGCTCGTCTGCCTCGTCTGCCTCGGCTTCAGGTTGCGCTTCATCGCCGGCCGGCGCCTGACGTTCATCCCGGCGCGCTGGCGGGTACGCATCCAGGATGACCAGGGCGGCCACCTGCTCGCCAGCAGCTTGCAACTGAACAGCGATCTCGTGCCCGATAATACCTCCGGTGGACCACCCAAGCAGATAATACGGGCCAAATTCTTGTACCGCGCGGATTTGCTCGATGTAATCGGTCGCCATATCCCGTATAGAGGAGGCAACCTGGCTCGTGCCGTCGAGGCCACGTGCCTGCAGTCCGTATAGGGGATAGTCCGCCGGAACACACCTGGCAAGCGGCGTATAGCACCAGCTCACGCCTCCAGCGGGGTGTATGCAGAAGATGGGAGGCTTACTTCCGCGAGCCCGGATTTGAAGGAGAACGCCAAATGCCTCCTGTATGGACGACCTGTCCAGCCAGTTTATGAGTCCGGCCACAGTGGGGGCTGCGAAGAAGGCCTGCAGCGCGACCTGCACTCCCAGCTCATTCAGCCGCTCGACCAGCGACACCGCTAGCAGCGAATGGCCGCCCAGTTCGAAGAAGCTGTCATCGACCCCCACCTGGTCCAGCCCGAGGACCTCCGCGAACGCGCCGCACAAGATCTGCTCCAGATAGGTCGTGGCCTCCCGGCTCGAGGATGCCGCCGCGTGGTCGGGGGCGGGCAGCGCATCGCGGTCCACCTTCCCGCTGGGGGTCAGCGGCAGCGCCTGCATCACCACCACCGCCGACGGCAGCATGTGCTCAGGCAACTGCCTCGCCACGAACGCCCGCACCGCCTCCGCCAGGCCGCCATCGTCCGTGATGACCCAGGCGCCGGCCGCGGCCGCTGCCTCCGCTCCGCCATCGGTGACGACGTCGCCGACGATGCCGTCACCGCCGGCGGGGACCAGGTAGGCGGCCAGCCGCTTGTCACCGGGGGTCTCCTCGCGGACTGTCACCACCGCTTGGGCCACCCCCGGGTGCGCGGCGAGCACGGCCTCGACCTCGCCGGGCTCGACCCGGAACCCGCGGACCTTGACCTGGTCATCAGCCCGCCCCAGGTACTCCAGCACCCCACCGGGGGTCCACTTCGCCAGGTCCCCGGTCCGGTACATCCGCTCCCCCGCCACCCCGAACGGGCACGCCACGAACCGCTCCGCGGTCAGCCCGGCCCGCCCCCAGTACCCCCGCGCCAGGCCAGCCCCGGCCACGTACAACTCCCCCGCCACCCCCGCCGGCACCAGGCCCAGCCACCCATCAAGCACGAACACCCGGGTATTGACCACCGGCCGCCCGATCGCCACCCGCCCGCCAGCCGGGTCACACCGCCACGCCGTCGCGTCGATCGTGGTCTCAGTCGGCCCGTACGAATTGACCATCACCCGCCCCGCCGCCCACCGCGCCATCACCTGCGCCGGCAACGCCTCCCCCGCCGCCACCACCACCACCCCCGGCCCCGCCCACCCCTCATCCAGCACCGCCAGCACCGCCGGCGGCAACGTCACGAACCGCGCCCCCGCCCTGGCCAAGAACCCCGCCAGGTCCGGGCCCAGCCGCCGGTCATCAGGCACCACCACCAGCGCCGCCCCCGACAACAGCGCCATCGTCCACTCCCACCCGAACGTGTCAAAGCTCGCCGACGCGAACTGCGCCACCACATCCCCCGGACCCGCCCCCAAGAACCGGGCGTGACCCGCCGCCAGGCTCGCGAACCCCGCGTGCGACACCGCCACCGCCTTGGGCACCCCGGTCGACCCCGACGTGTAGATCACATACGCCAGCTGCCCCACCAGCCCCCCCGCACCCCGAACCCCCGCCGCCCCGGCCAGCTCCCCGGCCAGCGGCGGCTGCCCGGCCACCAGCACCGCCACCCCCACCAGCGGCGGCAACTCCGCCGCCGCCGCCGCCGACGCCAGCACCACCGCCGGGCGCGCATCAGCCAGCATGAACGCGATCCGCCCGGCCGGATACCCCGGATCCACCGGCAGGTACGCCGCCCCGGCCTTGAGCACCCCCAG
>JASIBM010000214.1 GCA_030045175.1 Streptosporangiaceae bacterium
ATACCTGTCGAGCTGCTAGACGAGATATCATTCGGCATTCTCGCGCCCGAGGATTACACGCGCTCCCTGTTGGAGTTGGCAGGCCGATGCTGGGTATCGTTGCAGATGGCTGAGCGGGTCGTAGGATCGGACGATCATATACTCGCCGGGCCGGCCATCTTTGACTCTGCTGGATACAGCAGGGAAGATATCATGAAGCGTGCAAGAAGAGAGCTAATTATTGCTGGACCGAATCTGCGGAGCTGGCTGAGCGATAATGAAAGCAAGCAGGGCCTCGTCGGATTGGTGAAAAGACGCAACGTTCGCGTGACCCTGATCCTGGCAACGTACGAAACGCTCCGGCCCATTTCCCCGGAGGGCGCTATCCACCTGCGAGAAAGCGTCAAAGATATCAGCAAAATGCTGAACGCGCTAGAGAAAGATGAGCGAGAGCTGATGTCTGCGCACTTTCATGTCGGCGCGTCAACCCTTTCGGCGGTCTTTATTGACCCCGCGACGCCAGAAGGCCTGCTATTCTTTAGCCCGCGATGGGCGATTCAGTTCCTGCCGCAGGATCGGCTCACCTGCGTGATCGACAAGCGAATAAATTCCGAAGATCTCTACAAGGCCATCTATAATGGGGTGCTCCTTATGACCCAAGGAGACGCTAAGACCATTGAAGACATGCTCGCGAGCTTATAGCAGACATGATCCAGGCGGTGGTGGATCGGGCCGGGAAGGATGCCCATACAAAGATGCGGATCATAACGTGGAATTTGTGGGGCCACTTCGGGCCATGGCCAGCACGCAAGGAGGCCATCGCGACGACGCTGGCGGAGGTCAGGCCTGACCTGTGCGGGTTGCAGGAGGTCTGGCTGACGGATGATCAAAACATTGCTGCGGAACTCGCGGATCGCCTGGGCATGTCCTGGTGCTGGAAGATGGCGTCGCGCACAAAATTGGCAGGCGGCGATGACGTGCGCATCGGGAACGCCATCTTGAGCCGCTGGCCGATCCTGGCCGACGCAACGGTCATCCTGCCCGTCGCCGATGCCACTGAAGGCCGGGTTGCGGTTCATGCCCGCGTCCAAGCACCCGGCGGCGTGCTGCCGATGTTCACCACGCACCTGACTCATCACCCTGGCGCCTCGCAGATACGCGTCGCTCAGGTCCGCCAGGTGGCCGCGTTCATCGCCGAACACTCGGCGCACTGCGCTTACCCGCCTGTGGTCACCGGTGACTTCAACGCCGAGCCCGCATCGGACGAGCTTCGGCTGCTCGGCGGCATCCTGACCGCCCCGGTGGTACCTGGGCAGGTTCTGGTGGATGCCTGGCGCTACGTGGACCCAGCTGATCCCGGCTTCACCATGGACCGCGCTAACGGCTACCGGCAAGCCAGCCAGATCCCTGACTCGCGAATTGACTACATCCTGGTCGGCCTGCCCAAGCAAGGCCGGGGCCGCGTTCAGTCGGCGCGACTCGCTGGCTGCGGTCCCGTTGACGGCGTATGGCCGTCCGATCACTTCGCCGTCGTGGCCGACATTCAGGAGTAACCACAGCCGCGAACTCGATATCACTGTGGTGCGGCGGTCGCGGGGCGCCGATAGGAAGGCTGACGGGTAATGACCCTGATCAGGTCCCGGCTCCCGCTGATGGTCAAGCCCTCGATCAGGAAGTGGTCGGCAGTCTGCGGCTGCAGGAACAGCGGGATATCGGAGACCGACCCGCCAGGCAGCACGACTGGCAACAGCTTCGTGATCCAGAGGGAGCGATCGGCGTGCAACAACTCCCTGAGCAGGCCCATCTCCGACTGAAGGCCGCGATGCCTGATGTTCTCGATTTCGCCGTCGCCCACCTGGCGGCAGGCCGGCGAGGCCACGACGATGACAAAGTCCGCTTGCCGCACCTGCTCGGTCGCCCACTGATACCAGTCGCGCCGCCGGTCCGTGTCCCAGCGGTCCAGATGCACGTCGAATCCGCGCTGGGCGAGGAACTCAGCGAAGGCGCGCACCGATTCCACGTGCTGGTCGTCATCGTGCGCGTAGGAGACGAAGATGCGCGCCGGCCGCTGGACGGCTTCAGCGGAGTCAGGATCGCGTTCTTGTCCCTCGACAGCGGGCGCAATCGGCCGAATGCCCGCCGCCCGCTGCGTCAGCGCGAGGCGGAACTCGGTGGGACGCGTATCCGGCAGGCAGCCCAGCGCGTCATCGGGGTCCATGTCGTAGCGGACGGTCAGTCGCACGTCGAGCTCGGCGCATCCGCCCCGGACGATCGCAATGATCCATGACACGTAGGACCCGGGTCGCACGCTCCGCTTCCCGCCGCCCGGCCCGGCTGCTAGGTATCGCCATCTGATGGGCTCAGGGCGGCCGACCCCGAACACGTCGATGAACGGGCTGAGGGCCGGAAGAGCCGCTTCCGCGGTCGCCGCGCCCCGCACGGGACAGAAGTTCAGGTAACTGCTGACCCTGTAGGAGGATGGCTTGCAGGACTGAAAAACCGCGCGGGGTAGTGCGTCAAGCACGGCCACAGGTTCTTTTGTACTCGAGTCCGAAAATCCGAACCCGACTTCGAACCATGGCGGCGCCGGAACCTCGGGTTCCAGCGCGAGCTCGTAGTTGAGCCTTATCAGGTAGCTGTCTTGCCCGGCAAACGAGTCGGGTGCCCAGATCTGGTGAACTTGCCAGCCAGAGAGGCGGACAACGCCGATTCCCACGTCTGCGGGCGTGGAATCCCATTGGCGATCACCGTCGTCAATCAGCACCAAGGCTGCCTCGGGTGCTCGCTCACGACCTTGACCGGTAACGTCGGTCATATCGCCCTCCACGGTCCTGGCCGTCCGCGATTACCGTCGAATCTAGCTAGCGCACAAGTGCCTGGCAAACGCTGAGGAGCACTGGCAAACGCTGAGGAGCAGAGGAGTCATCGTGGAAGAGCTAGTGGCCGCTGTGCGCTCCCGGCTGGATGCCGCCATGGCCACCAAAGATCCGTCCCACGTCCTTTCCCAGGACGCCACGGCTGAGGCCCTGGCGCTGTCGAAGGCGCTCGCGGACGCGGATCTGAGCGATCAGCGGGCAGCGGAGGCCAGGTACTTGCTCGGCTGGCTGCGGTGGTTCCGGTATCTGGCTTCGGACGGCGATATGAGAGCGCTTGAGCATGACGCCGCGGCCGACAGCTTCCTGCCGTTGTTCGCCGCGGCCCGGCCCCTGCCGCGCATGCCCTCCGCGCTACTGCCGGTGCTAGCGAACAAGACCATCCTGATCGCGACCGCCGACGTGCCAGCGGATTCCAAGATCGCCCTATGGCGGCGCATCCTGGAGGTCACCGGCGATCAGGATCCTGACCGCCCCGGACGACTGATGGCGCTGAGCCTGGCGCTGTATGAGCGATCAGGCTCGGCAGCCAATCCGACGGATCTGACCGAGGCCATCGAGACTGCCCGGCAGGCCGTGGCCCTGCTCGATGCCGATGATCGCCAGCGTCCGATGCACCTGGCCAGCCTGGTCCGCATGCTCACCGCACTGTCCGATCGCGCTGGGCAACCCGGTCCGCTGGATGAGGCAGTCGAAACCGGGCGCCTGGCAGCCGCGACAGTTCGGGTTGACGATCCCGCCCGCGGGGCGATCCTCTCACTCTTCGGGGTGGCGTTGCACAAGCAGGCCGCCCGCACGGGCGCTCTGGCCGCGATCGACGAGTTGCTCAGGGTCAGCCGCGAGGCGCTGCGGTGCGATCCGCATGAGCGCGGCCACCACTTGTCCCTTCTTGGCAGCGTCTTGCAGGCGCGGTTCGAACGCACCGGTAACCTCGCGGACCTGGATGAAGCGATCAGCGCTCATCGCGAGGCGGCGGCAGGCGCCCCCCGAGGCGACCCAGCAGGCCCGGCCTTCCTCGCGAACCTCAGCCTGAGCCTGCGCGTGAGATTCGGCCGTACCGGCGCGGTCGACGCGCTGAACGATGCGGTGACGACCGCATACGAGGCGGTGAACGCCATCAGCGAGGACACGGCCGACCAGGGAACATGCCTGATGAGCCTCGGCCTGGCCTTGCTGGCACGATACGAGCGCTTCGGCTCGTCCTCGGACCTGACGGAAGCGGTTCGCTTCAGCCGCGCCGCAGCGGAAGTCACCGATCAGGCAGGCGCCGTCGCCACGCGCCTGTCGAATCTCTCCGTCGTCTTGCAAACCCTCGACGAGCACACCGATACCCCCGGCGCCCTGGCCGAAGCGGTGTCCGCCGGACGGCGCGCGCTTGAACTCACCACCGCTGCCGACATTAGCAGGCCAGGACGCGAATCCAACCTGGCGACCGCACTCAGGCGCGCATTCGAGCGGGCCGGCGGGCCGGACGTACTCGAAGAGGCGACAGCCCTGGGAACCAGCGCCCTTCAGCACATCCCGCCTGATCACCCGGCCCGATCCTTCCTCCTGTCCAACACCGCGAGCGTGCACCTGCTGCGGTTCCAGCACTCGGGCACGCTCGCCGACCTCGACGCGGCCATCCGGCTCGGCCGGGAGGCCGTCGACACCACCCCGCCCGATGAGCCCGATAGGTCCATTTACCTTTCGAACCTCGGCAACGCGTTGCAGGTCCGGTCTCAGCGCACCGGATCGACCAGCGACCTGGAGGCGGCGATCCATGCGCACCGCGAGGCGATCGACAACACCCCAGAAGATCACCCTGACCGGGGCCGACGTTTGGTGAACTTCGCGGTCGTGCTGAAGCGGCACGCGGTCCGAACCGGGTCGGACGCTCGCCTGGATGCCGCGGTCAGCATGGCGCGCACCGCATCGCGCGCCGTACATCACGACCACGCCGACCGGGCGGTAGGCCTGACGAACCTGGGCAGCGCCCTGCGCGAACGTTTCGAACGCTCGGGGTCGCTCGATGACATAGCCGGGGCGATTCAGGCGCATAGCGAGGCTCTCGCCGCCGTCGGCGACAACCATCCCCGCCGGGGCGCGTACCTGTCGAACTACGGGACCGCGCTGCTGACACGGGGCCAGCGCGTCGGATCGCTTGAGGACATCAGCGAGGCTATCCGCGTGCTCGAGAGCGCCGCTGGCTGCTCGGCTCCGAACGAGCCAGATAGCGCCATTTACGTGGTCAACTTCGGCAACGCCTTGCGGGAGCGCGCTGAGCTAACAGGCTCGGACAGCGACAGGCGCGGCGCGATCACGATGTATGCCGCGGCCGTTGAATCGCAGGCCGCCGCGCCTTCCATCCGGGTGCGCGCGGCGGGCGCGCTGGCGGCGCTCTTGACCGATCCGGACCCAGAGCGCCATGGCGCCGTACTCGCCACGGCCGTGGAGCTCCTTCCGCGACTCGCTGGACGCTACCTCACCCGTGATGATCAGCAAGAAGCGCTTCGCGGACTGTCGGGCCTGGTCGCCGACGCCGCCGCGCTGACGCTCATGAACGAGCGACTCCCGCGCCAGCGCCGCGCCGAACGCGCGCTGCGCCTGATCGAAGCGGGCCGCACCGTGATCCACTCCCAAGCCCTAGACATCAGGACCGACATATCCGAACTGCAACGGGCAGATGCCGGGATCGCGCGCCGATTCACCGAATTGCGGAACCTGCTTGACCTACCCCGCATCACGGAGGCCACCCTCCCGCAGAGCGACGCGCACGCGGATCTTTACGAATTGAGCCAGGAATTCGACGCATTGCTCGACCGCATCAGGAAGCTTCCTGGACTTGCGTCTTTCGCGGCCCTGCCCGCACTGCGGGAACTGCGCCGCGAGGCCGCCCTTGGCCCGGTGGTCACATTCAACGTCAGCCGTCATCGCAGCGACGCACTGCTGCTGACAAGTACCGGGGTACGGGCTGTACCGCTGCCCGGGCTTGCCGCTGGCGCGCTCATCGAACGGCTGACTTCCTTCTACCAGGCGCTGGCCGACAGCGCCGCACCGGCCTATGCGGCACGCGGCCGGGCGGAAAGGCAGCTTGCCGAGATCCTGTCATGGCTCTGGGAAGCCGCCGTCGCGCCGGTCCTCGAAGCCCTCGGCCTTGGGAAGCGTCCCGTCGGTGACGCGCGACCACGGCTCTGGTGGGCGCCGGGGGGGTTGCTCGGCCTGCTGCCCATCCACGCGGCCGGGTGCCACGACGGCGCGGGAGACGCCGTCCTGGACCGAGTCGTCTCCTCCTACACGCCTACCATCAAGGCTCTACGCCATGCCCGTAAGAAAGCGTCGAACACGGCGGCGATCGACCGGTCGAGGTCGGAGCCGGTCCGATCGCTCGTCGTCGCCATGCCAGCCACCCCGGTGGCCGACGGCCGGCCGCCGCCGCGGCCGTTGCCGAAGGCTGCCGAGGAAGCGGTCACGGTAGCTGCCCTCGTGCCCAGCCCCGTGATTCTGGTTGGCACGGACAGTGAGCACCCGGCCGTTTCCGACCGGGTCACGCGAGACACGGTCCTGGCTCACCTGCCGGAGTGCTCGATCGCGCACTTCGCGTGCCACGGCACGACCGATCCCAGCGACCCGTCACTCAGCCGCCTGCTGCTTGAGGATCACGGCATCAAACCGCTGACCGTTGCCAGCCTGGCATCGATCCAGCTCGACAGATCCCGGCTGGCATACCTATCGGCCTGCCACACCGCCCGCCAGGACGGCACTGAACTGCTCGATGAGGCCATCCACCTGGCGTCGGCGTTCCAGCTGGCCGGCTTCCCGCACGTGATCGCAACCCTGTGGCAGGCAAGTGACTCCGCTGCCGTCCAGGTAGCTGAGGGCTTCTATGGTCATCTAGCAGCCGGACGCGAGCATGACGCGCCCGATCCCGACCGCGCTGCGATCGCTCTCCATCACGTCGTCAACGCATTGCGCGACGCGGGATCCCGCTATCGCACCAAGCTATCGGCATGGACCCCCTACATCCACGTAGGAGCCTAGCCTCGGTTCTCGCGCCGGGAAGCGGAACTGACGGCCTCTCACTAGCGCCAAAGGCGCACTGTGCCATCCTGGCTGGCTGTGGCGAGGATGGTACCGTCCGGGCTGAACGCCACGCCCCCGACACTGCCAATCGAGCCGGTCACGGTGCGGTCGCACCGGGTAGGTGCCTTCGGCTCCTCGGGCTGACCGCCTGGCACCGAGGGAAAGGCGGCATCCTCGCCGGGAGCGCTCAGGCCGGTGAAGAGCTGAGTGCGATGCCCGCGCAGGTACAGCACCGGAGTGAGCCATTCGAGTGTTCGGCTCGCGGTGCCGAGTATGGCGATGCGGCCAGCGGATACGGCCTCGTCCACGCCTCGACCGCGGGCGATGGCGCTGTAGAAGCCACGGGCGAACGCGGCTGCGGCGGCATCGGTGATCTCGAACTGCATCGCAGCGACGGCGGGGACACCGGCTCGGGTCAGGGCGGCCGCAGTTCCGGCGAAGAGGTCGCTCGTGCCAGTGGATCCGCCCGAGCAGGAGTTCAGGACGACGAGGCGCGGAGTGGGCCGGGCCTGGCGGAGCAGGTCGGCGAATCGGCTCGCTTCGACAAGATCGGATAAATCACCCGACGTGAAGGGGTTCTATACGGCTACCCTCATGATCACGGACGTCTCTCAGTCGTATTTGCAGATAATCGTCCGCGATCATGAGGAATGTTCGGTGTGGGCAGCCGGCCTGGGTGCAGAATCAACTATAATCACCTGGTTTGTCGCTACTGGCAATGCAAAGGCCCTGCATGCGCGGGCACGGGCTATCACGGGTGTCCGGATGACCAGGCCCAGCGCCGACCGCCAGTCATGGCCAATGCGGAAAGATCACACGCCAGGCAAGAAGACACACAGGGCTCCTGTCGGGGCAAGGATTCGAGGCCCATACCCCTACCAGGAGCCCTCTTCATGATCAGATCAGCCCCGGACCGAACCCGCGCAGGTCATAGCCATGACGCTTT
>JASIBM010000034.1 GCA_030045175.1 Streptosporangiaceae bacterium
TACCCACCGGACGGCTCCGGTCACCAGCCCGGCCACGAGTACCCCCGAAGCGGCGTCATTCACCAGGACATGGGCCTCGACCTGCTGCTGCGCCAGCGCCGCCACGATCTCGGCAGGGCTCCCGGGCCGGCTCGGGCTAGCAGGCACGACCCGCGGCTGGCCATGGCTTGCGGCGAGCTTCTGCGCGCCCCGCCGGACAGGGCAAAGCACGCATTCCCGGCACCGACTCCGCGATTGCCGGCCTGGCGCGGTCCTCGGCGGGCCTTGGCCCGTCCCATGGGTCACGTGGTTATCTCACGTCACAGACCATGATCGTTCTGACTGGATAAATGGCGAATTGGTCCGGTCCAGCCGGGTGGATGGCACATTGACCAGGTCGGCGGCGGCGCGCCGGCTGGCCGCGGTGCGCCGACTGGCCGCAGTGCGACGGCACCGGTCACCAGCCCGGACGGCGGCGGCTGACTGCTTCGCGGGCGGCAGGTCGGCAGTGGTGCCGCAGCTATGCTTGCGGGGAAGTGATCTTGGACTCGGTGAAAGAGGCGCTGTGCTCGAGGCTAATTCCCCTGAGATCCTGAGCCCGCGCCGGGTGATCGGGCACCGGACGTTCGACTTCGACCGCCAGGTCGCGGTGATGGCGATCATCAACCGCACGCCGGACTCCTTCTACGATCGCGGGCGGACGTTCGGGCTGGCTCAGGCCATCGATGCGGTCGATGAGGCGATGGCGGCGGGGGCCGACTGGCTGGACATAGGGGCCGTGCCCAATAAGGCGATCGCGCCCGAGGTGTCCCGGCGCGAGGAGCTAGACCGGCTGCTGCCGCTCATCCAGGCCGCAAGGGACCGCACCGACGCCGTGATCTCGGCGGAGACCTACCACAGCGATGTCGCCAGGGAGGCGCTCGCCGCCGGCGCGGACGTGATCAACGACGTCTCTGGCCTGCACGACCCGGCCCTCGCCGACGTGGTGGCCCAGGCCGGGGCGGGGCTGATCATCACGCACAGGCTCGGTCACCCGAGGGTCCCCCGGCCGCAACCGCGATACCAAGACGTGGTCGCCGAGGTGGCGGCCTACCTGCGCGAACGCGTCGCGCTCGCGCTTGACAGGGGCGTAGCGGCCGAGCGCATCATCATCGACCCAGCCCACGACCTGCACAAGGACACCTACCAGTCACTCGAGCTAACCCGCCGGCTCACGGAGATCACCGCGATAGGCTACCCGGTCCTCGTCGCGGTCTCGAACAAGGACTTCATCGGACAGACCATTGACCGGCCGCTTGAGGGCCGGCTAGAGAGCACCGTTGCGACGATCGCGCTGTGCATCTGGCAGGGCGCGCGCATAGTGCGGGTGCACAACGTGCCAGAAGTGGTGCCCGCCGTTCAGATGGTCGAGGCCATCATGGGCTGGAGGCCACCGGCCGCTCCCCGCCCCAAACCATATTGAGCTGGATTTTCGAGGCAGTTACCACTAAGGTCAGCGGGTCGATCAGGAGCCACCGACGTTTGCGAGGCCGCCATGAAGATGCTCGCCACGGTCGGCCTCGCGATCTGCTGGGGCGCCTTCGCGCTCACCTGGCTGGCCGGCGCGCTATACAACCAGTCGCGCGCCCCGCAGGCCCAGACCCGAGCCGGGTTCGGATCGGCCTTCCTGTACGGCGCCGTCGTCATGGTCGTCGCGTCCCGCGTCGTGCCCCAGGCGGACTGGCAGCCTCTGATCGTGTACACGCACTGGGTCCGGCTGGTGGGCCTGGTGATCTTGCTGATAGCCACCGCGTTCACGCTCTGGGCCAGGTTCGCCCTCGGTGCGATGTGGAGCGCCGCGCCCACAGTCAAGCAAGAGCACAAGCTCCGCACCAGCGGGCCTTACGGCGTCACCAGGCATCCCATCTACACAGGGATACTCGCGATGCTGCTGGGTACCCTGCTGCTTGCCGCAGTCGGCCGGTGGATCTTGCTCCTCCCGGTCTTCGTCATCATCTTTGAGATCAAGCTGCACGTCGAGGAACGGCTCATGCTGGCCGAGTTCCCCGACGACTACCCCCGCTACCGCGAGCAGGTACCCCAGCTCATCCCCGGCCTGCGCCTGCTCAGCAGGCGCAGGCTCGCGCCGGATCAGCGTGGGTAACGGTACCTGTCGTAGCCCCGCGATCCCGGCCAGCCCTGATGTTGGTCGTAACCATGGCTGTGCCAGTGCTGCCGCGCCAGCCGCCGCAGCCGGGACGTCACGACGATCGCGACCACGCAGCCGACCAGCCAGAACAGCAAGATGACCTTGAGCACGCCAATGAACAGCCACCCGGCGCCTGGCAGCACAAGCGCCGCGACCAGGGCCAGCAGCGCCAGCGGCAGGAGCCGGGGTCCACGCCGTACCACCAGGGGATACGGCGCCGCCAGCCGTGGTGCCTGCTGCCCCGCCGGCAGCAGCACCGCCGTGGCTCCGGGCAGGTCGGTGAGGACATGGCGCAGATCGCCGTAGGTCTTGGCGTTCAGCGTCGCCGTGAGGCGCTCGTCGAATTCCTCCCGCGTGAGCCTGCCCTCGGCGAAGTGCTCGCGCAGCTGGGCCGCGACGCGATCCCGGTCGGCGTCTGAGGCGCGAATTCTCTCGTCCATCGCCGTGCTTACCCCCCGTGTGACTCGTCTTGCTCGTCGTCCTCATCCTCATCCTCGGCGAGGATCTGATACAGCTTGCGCCTGGTCTGCTCGAGCAGCCGCTCAGCGGCCCGGATTTGCTCGGGCGTGCCCGCGTGGGCCATCTGCATGATCCCGCCGCCCAGCCTGGCGGCCTCGGCGAACAGGCCGGGAAGCTGCCATGCCTCCTGCTGCGCCGCCGATTCCCACGCGCCGCGCGCCATGTCCGGGTTCTGCTCCACGTACTCGCGGCCAGCCTCGGTCAGGCGGAACGAGCGCCGGCCACCGGACTCCTCGCCGGCGATCAGGCCCTCGTCAGCGAGCTGGGCAAGCGCCGGATATACCGCGCCGGGACTGGGCCGCCAGGCACCGCCGCTGCGCTCCTCTATCTCCGACATGATCTGGTACCCCGTTCGCGGGCCTTCACGCAGCAACGCCAGGATCGCCGCGCGCACATCGCCACGCCCGGCTTTGTGCGCTCGCGACGGACCAGGCGGCTGGCCTGGCCACCAGCCACCCCATGGCCCGCCGAAGCCGCCGCCCCAGTGCCCGGGCCCTTTCGGCCCCGGAAAGCCTCGCTCCCACCGAGTGCCACGGCCGGCCCCACCTGACTTGCGCCTGGCGTGCCCGAAGATCTCGTCGGCGCAGCTGAGCAGGTCGAACAGGGCGGGATCGAACTCACCGGCCTGCCACCTTGGCATCGCCATCTCGCGCCTCCACCTTCCCGCGATACGATCATGCTCGCGATACGATCACGATATATCGACAGCCTACGTCCACGGTATCCCGATTACAAGATATAACTCGATCTAGCTAGCCGCGGGCCACTCGATCTAGCTAGCCGCGGGCCATGAGTGGACCGGCTGGTTGGCGCGCATGTGCTCGATGTAACGCTCGGTCATCAGCCGGAGCGCCTCGGTCCGGCCCGCGCTGGTGCGCCGCGTGAGCTCGGCGACCGTCGCTATCTGCCAGGCCGCGCCGGTCCTTCCGGTCAGGCAGCGCTGCTCGATGATGCCAAGCAGCCGGTCCACGTGAGCCGGGTTCAGGTTCCAGCGAGAGAGCCCCTCGCGGGCCAGGGGCAGCAGGCGGCGCAGCACTAGCTCGCTGGCCGGCACCTCGCCGACGCCAGGCCAGTAGAGCCGGGCATCAAGCCCGTGACGGGCCGCCGCGTACAGGTTCTCGGCGGCGGCCGCGAACGACATCCGCGTCCACACCGGCCGGTCCGCCTCGGCCAGGAAACGCACGAGCCCGAAGTAAAAGGCCGCGTTCGCCATGATGTCGACGACCGACGGGCCGGCCGGCAGCACCCGGTTCTCCACCCGGATGTGCGGCGTGCCATCCACCTTGGAGTAGACCGGCCGATTCCAGCGGTGAATGGTCCCGTTATGCAGGATCATCTCGCCAAGCTCGGGACAGGCTCCGCTCTGGAATACCGCAAGCGGCTCCTCATCTTCACAGATCGGCAGCAGCGCAGGGAAATAACGCAAGTTCTCCTCGAACAGGTCGAACACCGAGGTGATCCACCTTTCGCCGAACCACACCCTGGGCCGCACCCCTTGCTCCTTGAGCTCGGCCGACCGGGCGTCGGTGGCCTGCTCGAACAGCGTGATCCTGGTCTCGTGCCAGAGCTGGCTGCCGAATAGGTACGGCGAGTTGGCCGCCAGCGCCACCTGCGCGCCTGCGATCGCCTGAGAGGCGTTCCAGTAGCTCGCGAACTCCGCGGGGCCAACCTGGAGGTGAAGCTGCACGCTCGTGCACGCGGCTTCTGGGGCGACGCTGTCCGCGTAGACCAGGAGCTCCTCGGCGCCGCTGATGGCGATGCGGAAGTCCTCACCGCGCGCGGCTAAGATCTCGTCGTTCAGGGCACGGTAGCGCGCCTTCGCCGACATGGCCTGCGCGACCACGTCCCTCGCGCTCAGGGTCGGCAAGATGCCCACCGTGACGAGGCGACTGCCGGTATCGCGGGCCTTGGCGTCCGCGGCGTCGACGCTGGCGCGGATATCGGCCTCAAGGTCCTCAAGAGCCTCGCTGTCGAGCCGCCTGGGCGGCACGTTGAACTCGAGGTTGAACCGTCCGAGCTCGGCCACCCACGCCGGATCGCCGATCGCGTCGAGCACCTCGGCGTTGCGCATGGCTGGCGCACCGGCGGAATCGACCAGGTTCAGCTCGATCTCCAGGCCGACCTGCGAAAGGCTGGCGGCGAAATCTCGCTCGCGCAACATCATCGCGAAGACGTCTAGCGAGCGTCGTAACTTTCTCCGGTACCTCCTCCTGTCCTCACCGCTGAAAGTGGTCGCCTGAATATCACGACCCATTTAAATCCTCACTCCACCAGCCGGGGAGACGCATCCCCTTCCTGCCGCTTGCATAAACATTCGCACGTCCCCGGCACGAACGCCAGAGCCTGGCACCATTGTTATTTCTGAGGCTGGACTGGCGGGCGGCGCGGGTGCCTTCGCCAGCCAGTCACTCAGGTCGCCCCTGCCGCGGGCTCCTCGGCGAGGCGGTGCCGCCACCACCCTGACGCCAGCCCTACTATGTGCCAATGGTGCCGGTAAAGGCTGTCGCGTCCTGGCTCACGGCCCCGGCACCACCAGGCACCAGCAGCGCGCTCGACCTGCCCGCTCCCCCGCTCGACCAGCCGGTCCGCGTCAGCACCTGGTCACCGGCCGATGCGCCCGATGACGAGCCGCTCCCGCTCCTGCTGGTGCATGACGGGCCTGAGTATGACACGCTGGCGAGCCTGACCCGTTATATATCCGCCGGACTAGCCGGAGCGTGGCTGCCCCGGCTGCGCGTGGCACTGCTCGATCCCGGCCCGCGCGACCTGTGGTACTCCGCCAACCCGAGCTACGCCCGCGCGCTGCGCTCGCGCGTGCTGCCCGCGCTCACGAGCAGGCTGGCGACGAGCAAGCGAGTCGGGATGGGCGCTAGCCTCGGCGCGCTGGCCATGCTGCACGTCCACTGCAGGTACCCAGATGCGCTCGACGCGCTGTTCCTTCAGTCCGGGAGCTTCTTTTGCCCGCGCCTTGACTACCAGGAGCGGCGATTCGCGCACTACCGCCGGATCGTCAGGTTCGTCGCCAGCGTGCACGACGGCCTCGGCCTGCCAGGACGACCCGTGCCGACGGTGCTCACCTGCGGCTCGGGCGAGGAGAACCTGGCGAACAACAGGCAGCTGGCGACGGCGCTGCGGACGGCGGGATACGAGGCCACGCTGCACGAGGTCGCCGGCGGGCACGACTACCCGGCCTGGCGCGACGCCCTCGACCCGTACCTGACCCGGCTGCTTGGGCGGATGGGCTCGTGAACAGCGATGCCACCGAGCTCTGGTCGGACGCCATCGGCGCGGCCGGCACCGTGATCGGCTACAGCGCGGCGGGCGGCGGGGGCCGCGCGGTCCTGGTATTCCCGTCCGAGCAGGGCCGGGCATGGGATTTCGGGAACAACGGGATGATCGCCGCGGTCGCCAGCTTGATCGACTCGGGTCGCCTGCGGGTCTACTGCGTCGACAGCTACGACGCGCAGTCGTGGTCCAACTCTGGCTTGCCGCTGGAAGAACGAGCCCGCAGGCACGGCCAGTACGAGTCGTGGATCATCGACCAGGTGGTGCCCTGGATCGCCGGGCACCAGGGTCACCCGTCTGAGCTCGTGACGCTCGGATGCAGCCTCGGCGCGTTCCACGCCGCGAACTTCGCGCTCAGGCGAGCCGACCTCTTCCCGCTGGCGATGTGCTTCTCAGGCAACTACGACCCCGCGTCCTGGGATGGCTGGGGCGAGCGCGGCGACGCGGCGTACTTCAACAACCCGCTTGACTACGTCGGTCATCTGCACGGCGACCACCTTGACTGGCTGCGCGGCCGGGTGAGCCTGCTGCTGGTGTGCGGCCAGGGGCCATGGGAGGACAGCACGGGGGCGCTGCCGAGCACCAGGCGGCTCGCCGCGCTGCTCGCGGAGAAGGGCATCAGGCACGAGCTTGACCTGTGGGGCCACGACGTGGCGCACGACTGGTCGTCCTGGCGTGCCCAGCTAGCCCATCACATGCCCAGATTCTGCTGAGCTGAGGTCACGTTCGCGACCGCGACGAGGAGCCGCCATGACAACCACCAGGCACCTGATCGGGTTGCTGCTCGGCACCGAGGAGGACTGGCCCAGGGCATTCGAGGAGATCCTGCGCAGGCTCGGCCCGGTCACCGGCACCGGCGGGACCAGGCACGAGTTCGACTGCGAGCGGATCACCATCGAGCCGTTCGGCCTGCGCGACAAGCCTCGCTACCACCTCGTCATCGACCGGCTCGCCTACTGGTACTACCACCCGAGGGAATGGCTCAAGAAGATCGCGCTGATGGACAACGTGTACCTGCTTAACAGCCCGTTCACGTTCCAGTCGATGGAAAAGCACGCCGCGTACTGCGCGATGATGCGGCTCGGCCTCAAGGTGCCGCAGACCGTGCTCGTCCCTTACAAGAACCCGCTGGACAACTCCCGCTACGCCTACACAGCCGCCAAGTACAACAGGCCATTCGACCTCGACGCCATCGCCGGCGCAATCGGCTACCCGCTGTTCATGAAGCCCTACGACGGCGGCGCCTGGCGCGGCGTTTCCCGCATCGGCAGTCCGGCCGAACTGCACGCCGCCTACGACAGCAGCGGCGAGATGCTCATGCACCTGCAAAAGGCCGTGGACTACGACGCGTTCGCCAGGTCGCTTTCGATCGGCGCCGAGACGATGGTGATGCACTTCCAGCCGGAACGGCCCATGCACCTTCGCTACGAGGTACACCACGACTTCCTCTCGCCGCAGGCCGGCGCCGAGGTGGTGACGATCGGCCGGCTGGTGAACGCGTTCTTCAGGTGGGAGTTCAACTCCTGCGAGACCCTCGTCGCTGGCGACGAGGTGCACCCGATCGACTACGCCAACGCCTGCCCGGACGTGGCGCTGACCAGCCTGCACTACTACTTCCCCTGGGCGATAAGGGCGCTGGTGAAATGGTGCGTGTTCGCGCTCGTCACCGGCCGGCGCCCGAAGCTCGACACCGAGGCTGACCGCTACTTCGAGATCGCAGATGACGCGAGCGCCTCCTACGAGCAGAAACTGGCCGCCTACGGCGAGCTGGCGGACGCCTACTTCGAGACCGATCGCTACCAGGAGTTCTGCGCGACCAGCCTCGCTCACATCGACGAGATCACCCTCGACTGGGTGGCCGGCCCGGGCTTGGACGAACTGCTCATCGACACGGTGCGGGCTACCTACCCGGCCCACGAGCACGACCAGTTCATCGCCCACCTGCGTGGCCTGGTGGGCCTGTGGGTCGCCGACGAGAGCGCGCGGCTGCGCGCTGCGTCTTAACCTCTGCGTCTTAACCTCTGCGTCTTAACCTCTGCGTCTTAACCTCTGCGCCTTGATCTCGTTCACGCACAGACACCAGCCGGTTACCCGTTACGCGTAACATGGTGGTGATGGTCGATACCAGGAACTGCGAGCACTGTGGCTGCGCGTTCGAACCAAGGCGCGAGCACGCGCGGTTCTGCTCGGCTCGCTGCCGGGTCGCCTGGAACAGGGAGAACGCCAGCGACCGCCGCATCGAGTCAAGCGCCCTCGACTGGTCGATAGCGGCGATGCGCGAGGCGACCGAGCGGCTGCGCCGCGTCCGGGCGGCATCGGGGCCGCAGGCGTTCGCGGTGATCAGTGAGGCCGTATGGTGGGTGACCATCGTCGACGGCACGCTGATGCGCTATCACCCCGATGCCTATGACCAGGCGATGGCCGGCCTGCCGCCGGCCGACCGCGGGCCGACCGAGGGGACGTTCAGCGGCCTGCGCTTCGTCCGCAACTGGATGGGTTATCACGTCGATCACGCCGACTTCATCGAGCCGCGACAGCCGGAATCCGGCCCCGAGGCTGGCCGCATCACCGGATGGACGTGGAAGCCGCTGCCCGAGCCCGCGCTCTGGTCACTGCCGCCGCGCGGCCAGGCCTGGGAAATGACACGCTACCGCGCCTACCAGGCCGAGCTCGCCGGGCACCTGATCGGCCAGACCTTCGCGGCCGCCACTACCTTCCTGCGCCTGGCCACCGCCATGGCAACTTCGGGCAGGGCCGTCCCCGCCAGCCACCCGGCCACGCTCGAGGTGAACGCTTAGCGCCAAGCGCGACTGGCTCACCCCGAAGCGTCATCCGCACGGATGAGGCCCGACCAAGCCCGCAGGATGACGTTGGGCAATATCAGGGCGGATAGCCTGGTGCCGTGTCCGCGCTGTACGCATGGTTGCGCCGTCACCCGCGGCTGGTCGATGGCGTGCTGGCGGCGGTGCTCGCGTTCGGCGGCATCGGCGGGGGACTCGCCTTGCACCGCCCGCTGCAGATCCCGATCACCTTCGGGCTGACCGTGCCGGTCATCTTCCGCCGCGGCCACCCGACCCAGGCGTTCGCCATCGCGGTGACCTTCGGCGCGATCCAGGTCTTCGTCCATACCAGGGCGTCCCCTGCCGACTTCGCCATCGTGGTGCTGCTGTACACGCTCGCCGCGTACACGACGCGGCGCGAGTCCGTGCTTGGCCTGCTGATCTGCCTGATCGGCTCCGCCGTCGCGATCCTCACGTGGATCCCGCTCACGCCCGCGATGGGCACGCTCGACCGGCTGCTTGGCGGCTCGATCATATTCGCCGGGCCGTCCCTGATCGCCTGGGTGCTCGGCGACTCGATGCGGTACCGGCGGGCGTATTACGCCAATCTCGAGGAGCGGGCCGCCAGGCTGGAACGGGACAGGGACGCTCAGGCGCAGATCGCCGCGGCGGCCGAACGGGCCAGGATCGCCCGTGAGCTGCACGATGTAGTCGCCCACAACGTTAGCGTCATGGTCGTCCAGGCCGACGGGGCCGCGTACGCGCTCGGCACTAACCCGACGCGGGCCAGGGAGGCGCTCGCCGCGATCTCGGCCACCGGCCGCCAGGCGCTGACCGAGATGCGGGTGCTGCTCGGCGTGCTGCGCAAGACCGACGGCGCGGACCAGCCAGGGCTGGCTCCGTTGCCCGGGCTTGACCAGCTTGACGAGCTGATCGAGCAGACCAGGGCGGCCGGGATCGAGGTCTCGTGCTCGGTCGAGGGGCAATCCCAGCCGCTCCCAGGCGGCACCGCGCTCGCCGCGTACCGGATCATCCAGGAGTCGCTCACCAACGCGCGCAAGCACGCGGGCCCCTGGACCAAGGCCAGCATCCTGCTGCGTTACACGGCCGACGCGCTGGAACTGTCGGTCACCGACGACGGCATCGGCGGCGCGGCGGCCAGTGACGGCGCGGGGCACGGGCTGACCGGGATGCATGAGCGTGCCGCCATGTACGGCGGGTCCGTGCGGGCGGGTCCGCAGCCCGGTGGCGGCTTCGCCGTGCGGGCGAGGCT
>JASIBM010000215.1 GCA_030045175.1 Streptosporangiaceae bacterium
GTGGGCCTGCGAGGACTTGAACCTCGGACCTCTTCCTTATCAGGGAAGCGCTCTAACCGCCTGAGCTACAGGCCCTGGGCAACGCTCTGAAGAGATCCCGTCGCGTGTCGAGCGGGCTCGCGACGCGGTCACCGCCAGCGCGGTTGAGCAGGGTGGCCCGCCCAGCGCTCGCTGGGCGTGCCGAGTTAGGTTACCGCACCCGGCCGCAGGACGCTAAGCGGGTAGCCGGTTTGATCAGTCGGCTTCCTGAAGCGTGACCTCGATGCCGCCGGACAAGGTCGTCACGAGGTTGTAGATGACGGCTCCGATGGTGGCGAGCGCGGTCATGAGGACGACGTTGAACAGGCCGGCCAGCACGGTGAACCCGATGATCGTCCTCGCGGAGAACCAGTTCGCAATGTTACTGCTGGGATGGCCCTTGACGTAGGTGAGCGAGCCGACCGTCTGCTCGATCGCCGGGAACACGTTCAGCGATGACAGCACGAAGTAGAGCACCGTGACGGCGACGATCAGGATGACCATGGCGACGAGCGAGACGAGGAAGCTGAACCTCATCACAGACCAGGGCTCGACCCGCGCGATCACAAGCTGCGCATCACGCGCGGCGGGCTCTTCTCGCCTCGCGCTTTGCGGCGTGACCTGGGTCGCCCTGGCGGGCTGAACGCTAGGCCTGCTCTGGACGCTCATCGGTGCTCGGATACCGGCAATGCCCCCTGGATTTCCGGCTCGCGCAGGCTTCGGCTTCCTCTTCGTCACGGCCGCGAACGGAGCCGTGACGTTGAGCCTGCGCTCAGGCGATCGTACCTGGGCGGGCTTGGCCTGTGCCTGCTTGGGAGCCGTTGACGTGCCGGCGGTCCGCAGCGAACTCGATGAATTCGGAGGACTCGGTGAGCTTGAGTCCGGCGGGGCCGCTGGCGCCGCTGAGCCGACAGCGCCTGCCATGGCAGAGGGCGCGGGCGGCGAGTAAGTCGGCTTGGCCGACGCGGGCGTGGGGACGCTGGGCAACGGCGCCGGCTCGCTCGTCGTCGGCCAGGCGATCGTCGAACTCGGCGACCATGGGCTGGAACTCGGCGACGACGCCGATGAGTTGGGCAATGACGAACCAGAGCTAGGCGACGACGCGGATGAGTTGGGCGACGACGAACCAGAGCTAGGCGACGACGCGGAAGCAGCAGGCGCAGAGGAGCTGAACGACGACCCGAGGGAACCGGAACCGGGCGAGGACGCAGACAACCTGGACGAAGAAGGCGACGAGCTAGACGGGGGCACGGACGGGCTAGGCGGGGGCACGGACGGGCTAGGCGCGGACGTGAAGGACGTAGCCGAGGACGTGAAGGAACTCGTGAGCTTGGCCGAGCTGTCCTTCAGCGTGCTCGCGGGCCGGGCGTCGGGCGGCTCGGTGTCAGGCAGCACCGTGTCGGCCGACCCGGTGCTAGCCAACCCTGCGCTAGACAACCCCGTGCTGGGCTTGGCGGGCTTGTCGACTGGCTTCGCCGGGCTTGCCTTCAGGACGTCAGATGCGGCGGCCGGGCTAACCTTCACGTCCGCCGATGCGGCCGGTGTATCCGCCGGGCGCTCTTTGACAGCGTCGGTCAGGCGTGTCTTGACCGAGTCCGCGTCCGACACGTCGGCCCGGCTGCCCTTGGCACCGCTCGCCGCAGCGGCCGGCCTGGGCTTGGTCGGCACCGGCCTTGGACCAGTCACAGCGGTGCTCGAAGCAGAAGCCGAAGACGTCCTAGCCGACCCCGCCGTGGAAGCCGAGCCCGGCCTGGTGGTCGCCGACGCCCGCGTCGTACGATCTTGATCACCGCTGGCCTTGCCGTCTGCCTCGCTAGTCTTATCGGCGTCGGGGCGCTTGCCAACATCGGCCTTGCGGGCGACAGCGTCGTCCTCAGGGGCAGCGCCGCTCGCCTTTTCGGCCAGCTGCGCAACTGGCTCGACGTTGTCCACCCGAAGTCCTCCCGCGAATGTGATACCACGACACTATCCGCCACCAGCAGTTCCCGGAGCGCCGATGGCCGGATCGTAACGATCGTGACATCAGTGAGACGATTCACTTAGCTAAAAAGTTGCGGGCGGAGACCGCAGTCACCGACAGTCATTGCCCGACGACTCAAACTAGCTCCAAACCTAGGCTGTGTGGCCTATTCCCACGTGGCATCATGTACCGGCCGGATCGGTCATGTCTGCCTGATCGGAGACATCTGCCTGATCCGCAATATCCGGTATGTCCTCGACGGCGTCTGCCTGGCCAGCCTCATCCTCGGGCTCTTCCGCGTTGCGGGCGATGGCAACCAGCGTCTGCCCGGGCGCCAGGTTGACCAGGCGGACGCCCATCGTCTGCCGGCCCGACTGCTTGATCTCGGCGGCGGTCGTCCTGATCACGCCACCGGCCGAGGTGATCGCGAAGACCTCGTCCTCCGGGCCGACCATCAGCGCCCCGATCAGCTCGCCCCTGGCCTCGACGATCCGTGCGGTGACGACACCGAGGCCACCGCGCCCCTGCACCGGATACAAGCTCGCCGGGGTCCGCTTCGCGTACCCGCCGCCGGTCGCCACGAGCACGTCGGCGTCCGCGTCGGCCGTCACCCCGTACATGCCGAGAAGCTGATCGCCGTCGCTGAACCGCATGCCAATGACGCCCGAGGTGGCCCGTCCCATGGGCCGCAGCACATCATCGTTGGCAGGGAACCTGATCGCCTGGGCATGCCGGCTCACCAGGAGCAGGTCTTGCTCGGGCGAGACCAGCTTGGCCGCGATGACCTCGTCGTCCTCGCGCAGGCTGATCGCGATGATGCCGCCTGCCCTCGACGAGTCGAACTCGCCGAGCCGTGACTTCTTCACCAGTCCGCCCGCGGTGGCAAGCACCAGGTAGGGCGCGACGTCATAGTCGGGGAGCGCGAGCACCTCCGCGATCCGCTCGTCCGGGCCGAACGCGAGCAGGTTCGCCACGTGCTGGCCCCTCGCGTCCCGCGCCGCCTCTGGCAGTTCGTACGCCTTGGCCCGGTACACCCTGCCCTTGTTGGTGAAGAACAAGATCCAGTGATGGGTTGAGGTCACGAAGAAGTGCTGGACAATGTCGTCGGTGCGGAGCTGCGCGCCGCGTACCCCCTTGCCACCACGCCGCTGAGCCCGGTACAGGCC
>JASIBM010000216.1 GCA_030045175.1 Streptosporangiaceae bacterium
TGGCCGCCGACGGGCAGGCCAGGATCGGCTGGGCGCAGCGGTCGATGCCCGTGCTCGCCTTGCTGCGCCAGGAGTACGCAACGACCCGGCCGTTCGCCGGGCGGACGATCGCCGCGTGCTTGCACGTCACCGCCGAGACCGCGGTCCTGGTCGACGTGATCACCGCCGCGGGCGGCGAGGTCCACCTCGCGGCGTCCAACCCGTTGTCGACCCAAGACGACATCGCGTCCGCCCTTGCGACCCGGCCCGGGGTCTATGTTCATGCTCAAGCGGGATTGGACCGTGCCACCTATTACTCCCATATCCACCGCGTCCTGGACGCGGGCCCCGACCTGATCCTGGACGACGGCGGCGACCTGGTGAACACCCTGCACGCCGAGCGCCCCGGACTGCTGGCCGCCGTGACCGGCGGCTGTGAGTCGACAGCCACCGGGGTGGCCAGGCTGCGCCAGATGGCGGGCGCGGGCACGCTCGCGTTCCCCGTCGTCGCCGCCAACGCGTCGGTGACCAGGCAGATGTTCGACAACGGCTACGGCACCGGCCAGTCGGTCGTCGACGGGCTGCTGCGCGCCACGAACACGCTGCTGGCGGGCAAGACCGTCGTGGTGGCCGGGTTCGGCCCGGCGGGCAGCGCCATCGCCACGCGGGTGGCCGGCCTCGGCGCGCAGGTGATCGTCACGGAGGTCGACCCGGTCCGAGCGCTTGACGCGCTGATGCGCGGATACCAGGTGCTGCCGATGGCGCAGGCCGCGTCGCTCGGGGATGTGTTCGTCACGGCGACAGGTTCGCGCGACGTGATCAACGATTCATGCCTAACAAGGATGCGGGACGGCGCCTTGCTCGCCAACGCCGGTCACTTCGACGTGGAGATCGACGTCCGCGCGCTGGCTGGCCTGGCCGTCGAGGTCAACCGCGGGGTCCGGCCGCACGCGGACGAGTACGTCCTTGGCGACGGCAGGCGGCTGATACTGCTGGCCGAGGGGCGGGTGGTCAACCTGATCGCGGCCGAGGGCAACCCGGCCGCCGTGATGGACGTGTCCTTCGCCGGGCAAGCGCTCGCGCTCGTGTGGCTGATGACGCAGGCGGGCGAGCTGGATCCAGGGGTGCACCCGATGCCGGCCGCGATCGACGGCCAGGTCGCCCGCCTGACGCTGGCCGCGCGCGGCGCCAGGATCGATGAGCTCAGCGTCGCCCAGCGGGAGTACCTGGCATCCTGGCGGCACGGCAGCTAGCCTTCCCGCTCGCCAGGCCGCCGGGATTGGCTGGCCGCGAAATGATGGCACGCTAGGACTATGACGACTGAGGGCATCGACGCGCGGGGTCCCCGGGCTGGCACGGCGGGCTCCGGGCCATCGGGGTCCGGGGTGTCCCCGGGTGGTGCTGTGGCCCCCCGGGCTGGCACGGGGGGCTCCGGGCCATCGGGGTCCGGGGTGTCCCCGGGCGGCACTGTGTCCCCCCGGGCTGGCACCGCGGAGCCGATGGTTCCTGCGCTGCGCACGCCGGCGAACCGGGTCAGCAGGCAGGCGATCAGCTACTGGACCGCCCGTGCGGTGCTCGGCGCCGTGCTGGTCTTGCTCGTGGAGCTGGGATTCGCCTGGGCGGCCAAGTTCAGCGTGGCGTGGCGAACGGCGCTCGTGGCGACCGCTCTCGTCCTGGCGGCACACGCGGTGATCATGCCGCGCTGGCGGTACCGCGTGCATCGGTGGGAGGTCACCGACCAGGCGCTGTACACCAGGTCGGGATGGTTCTCCGTGCACTGGCGGATAGCGCCCATCAGCCGGATCCAGACCATCGACAGCCACCGGTCGTTCGGCGAGCGGCTCTTCGGCCTGGCCAACGTGACCGCGACGACCGCGTCGGCGGCCGGCCCGGTCCGGATCCACGGGCTCGACCGCGAGCTCGCCGACCGGCTGCTCGACCAGCTCGCCGTGGCCACCGGGCAGCTGCCTGGGGATGCGACGTGACAGCGGGCCAGGTGGCCGGCGATGGTCCGGACCAGGCCGCCGCGCCGGTCCTCGGCGAGGCGCGGCCACCGGGAGGCGAGCGGGAGGACACTGCGGCGATCGCCGGTGCGAACGCGAGATGGCGCAGGCTCAGCCCGCGCAGCATGGTGGTGCGGCCGCTGACCGACCTGGTCAGGCTGCTCCCGGTGCTGGCCGGGCTGCTGCTCCTGCACGCCAGGTCAGGAGATGACCTGTTCTGGGGGGTGGCGGCGGCCGTGCTCGCCGTCGGGAGCGGCCTGGTGCACTGGGCGACGACGCGGTACCTGGTCACCGACGAGCGGGTGTACCTGCGCCGGGGGCTGCTGAACACCAAGACGCTGTCGGTCGCCAGAGACCGGATCCGCACCGTGGACGTCAGCGCGCACCTGCTGCACCGGGTGCTCGGCGTCTGCAGGGTCAGCATCGGCACCGGTCGCAACGACCTGCGGTCCAGCGAGAACTTCCGTCTTGACGGGCTGACCAGGTCGGACGCCGAGGAGCTGCACGCGCTGTTGCTGACCAGGCAGGCCGACAGGGCGCAGGCGGGCCAGGAATTGCCCGTCCAGGCGCCGTCGGCGGTCCAGGTGCCGGCTGCGGGCCAGGCGCTGTCCGGCCGGGAGCCCGCGGGCCGGGAGCGGGCCGCGCGGCAGGCCGGCGACGCGAGCGGCGAGATCGTCCGGCTGCGGGCCGGCTGGCTCCGGTTCGCGCCGCTGACCATGGCCGGGCTGGTCGTGCTCGGCGTGCTCTTCGGCACGGTGATTCAGGTCACCAACGCGACGGACGTCAACCTGGCTGCCACCGGCCCGGTCCGGCGGATCACCGCCGACTACGCCGCGCTGCCGTTCGGGGAGCGTGTCCTGGTCGCGCTCGCCGTCGTGATTGCCGGGTACATGGTCGTCGCCGTGGCCGGCTACGTCGCCGTCTACTGGAACTTCCGCTTGGCCCGCGACGCGGCCGACACGCTGCGGATCACCAGGGGCTTGCTGTCGGTGCGCGCGACCACGATCTCGCTGGCGAGGCTGCGCGGTGTCGAGATCAGCGAACCGCTGTCGCTGCGAGCCATCGGCGGCGCGCGCTGCGAGGCCATCACGACCGGCCTGCACGTTGGCCGTGGCGCCGAGCGCGAAGGGTCCGTGCTCGTACCACCAGCGCCCGCGGCGCTGGTCACGAACGTGGCTGCCGAGGTGCTCGGAGTGCCCGCCGAGATCTGCTCAGGCCCGCTGGAGCGACACGGCCCCGCCGCACGTCGCCGCCGTTATACCCGCGCGCTCACCGGAGCCGTCGTGATCGTCGCGGCCTGCTGGGTCGCCGCCCAGGTGGGCCGCTGGCCCGGGTGGATCCCCATCGTCTCGATCGCGGCGTTGCCACTGGCTGGCCTGATCGCCGCGGACAGGTACCGCAGCCTCGGGCACGGGCTCGTCGGCGGGTGGCTGGTGACCAGGGTTGGCAGCCTGGCGCGCAGGCGCAGCGTGCTCGGCACAGACGCGATCATCGGCTGGCGGATCCACCAGACCTGGTTCCAGCGCCGCCAGGGCCTGATGACGCTGACGGCGACCACGGCGGCGGGGCAGCAGCACTACTCGGTGCGGGACGTACCCGTCGCGACCGGGCTCGCGGTCGCGACGACGGCGACACCGGACCTGATCCTGCCCTTCCTCGCGGCCGATGACCATGATCACGGTGGGTTTTCGTCGCATGGCTCGGCTAACCCACCGTGATCATGAAAGATAGGCTCTCGGCATGTCGGTGATCAGGATGCTCGGCGTGGGCGATGCGCCGCTGTCCGTATCGGACGTCTACGCGTCGGTGTGCGACGTTCCTTCGGCCGGTGGCATCGCCCTGTTCGTCGGCGTGGTCCGCGACGTGGACGAGGGCCGTGAGGTGACCGATCTCGGCTACTCGGCACATCCGAGCGCCGAGGCTCAGCTGCGCGACGTGGTTGAGACGGCCGTAGGCAAGTACCCGATCCGCGCCGTCTCGGCCGTGCACCGCGTGGGTGATCTCAAGGTCGGCGAGATCGCCGTCATCGTGGCCGTCGCGTGCCCCGGGCGCGCCGCGGCGTTCGAGGCGTGCCGCCAGATCATCGATCAGATCAAGGACACCGTGCCTATCTGGAAGCATCAGCGGTTCGCTGACGGCGACGCCGAGTGGGTAGGCGCGGCAAGCTAGAGCGCGGCTAACTGGGCGCGGCGAAGCCGTAGTCGTCTGGCGACGCGGTGTGCTCCTGGCGGGCCGGCTCGCGCGCATCGCCCGAGTGCCCATCGCCGGGCATGGGTTCCAGGCCTGGGGCTGGCGCGGCGTCCGCGAGGCTGGCAGGAGCCGGGGGCGGCGTGGGCACGGTAGCTGGCCACGTGCCGCCCCCGCGCGTGCCGGGTGCGAGGCCGGCCGGGGTCGCCTGGCCTGGCGTCACGCCCACGGGCCCTGGATACACCGTGAGCCGCGCCATCTCGCGCTGGCGCCGCACCGCGAGCACGGCCGTGAGGTACGCGGCCGGCGGGGTTCCGGGTGGTGGCGGCGGGCTCACCTGCGAAGCCACGGCAGCGGCCAGTTGCAGCCCGAGTTGCCCGCGAGCGGGCTCGCGCAGGTCATAGAACCTGCGCAGGTAGCTGCTCGCCGCGGCCGCGGTCTGGTCTGACAGGCGGGAAAGCTCCGCGTACTCGGCCCACGTCACCAGCGGCGGGGGCACCGTCATGAAGATGGGCGCCAGGTCGGGGCGCCGTGGCACGCGCTCCTGGATCACGAACGTCCCAGCGAACATGTCGCCGAGCCGCTTGCCCTTCGCCGAGACCATCGACGTGATCAGCCCGATGGGCCCGCCGATCAGGCAGACCGGCGGCCAGATCTCGATGAACGCCCCGGCCAGCGCGCGGATCAGCGCCTGCCGGAACCTGACCGGCCCGCCGTCGTCGCTGACGACCCGGATGCCGAGCGCCATCTTCCCCAGCGACTTCCCGCGGGTCAGGGTCTCGAATATGGTCGGGTAGCTGATCACGATCGCCGCGTAGCCGAGCACGTAGATCGCGGCCGCCGAGGCTCCGTTGAGATGCCGCGCCGCCTTGGCGAACACCACCACCTGTACGAAGATCAGGACAGGGACCTGCACAAGCAGGTCGATGATCAGCGCGACGATCCGGCTGGGAAACCTGGCGACGGTGAGGTCGAGCACGACCGCTTCGCCGGTCACGACCTCGGCCATCACTGCTCCTCTTCCCGCTTGCCTCCGGGCGCCTCTTAGGGCGCCGCCTTCCCTCGTCGCTTCGCTCCTCAGTCCAGCGCGGCGCCGGCGCCCTTCGGCTCGCTCGCGCTCGGCTCGCCTGCGGCTCGCTCGCGCAGGTGAATCCGGGGCCAAGACTATCCATTAGCCAGCGCGATAGTCTCCATGCGTGGACCTGGAGGTATTCGTCGCGCGGTACCGCGCCGACTGGGCCAGGCTTGATGAGCTCACCAGGCGGCGTCGCCGGCTATCGGGCACCGAGATCGACGAGCTCGTCGCCCTGTACCAGCGCACCACTGCCCAGTTGTCTGCGCTGCAGAGCACCGGGCTCGATCCCGCGCTCGCGGCGAGGCTCTCCAGTGAGCTCGCCAGGGCCCGCGCCACGGTCAGCGGCGCGCAGTCATCCACCTGGCGGTCGGTCGGCAGGTTCGTCACCGTGTCGTTTCCCGCCGCCGCCTACCGGGTGCGATGGTGGTGGCTGGGCGCCGCGCTCGGGTCGATCATCGTGGCCGTCCTGATCGGCTGGGAGGTCGCGCGGTCGCCGGCGCTCCAGGCGAGCCTGCTGCCGCGCTCGGCGGCCGCCAACCTGGTGCAGCACGAGTTCAGGCACTATTACTCCACCTACGACGCCAGGTCGTTCGCCGCCCACGTGTGGACCAACAACGTGATCGTGGCCGTTGAGTCGATCATGTTCGGCCTGCTGCTCGGCATCCCGGTTCTGTACGTGCTGTATGGCAACGCCGAGAACGGCGGCGTGATCGGCGGCCTGATGGCCGCGCACGGCCGGTCCGGCGAGTTCTGGAGCCTGATCCTGCCGCACGGCATGCTGGAGCTGTCGGCGGTTTTCCTGGCTGCGGGCGCCGGCCTGCGGCTGGGCTGGGCGGTGATCGACCCTGGCCCGCGCCCGCGCGCCCGCGCGATCGCCGAGGAAGGCCGGGCCACGATCACCATCGCGCTCGGCCTGGTGGTCGTGCTCGCGGTGTCCGGCCTGATCGAGGCGTTCGTGACGCCGTCCCCGCTGCCCACGTGGGCTCGGATCGGGATAGGCGCGGTCGCCGAGGCCGCGTTCCTGCTCTATGTCCTGGTACTCGGCCGCAGGGCGGTGACCGCCGGCGAAACCGGGGACATCATCGAGGCGCCGGACACGCTCCCGCTGACGGGTTAAGCGAGCGGAGCTAGAGCCGGCCTGCTGCCTTCAGGCTCAGGTAGGCGTCGGCTAGCGCAGGCGGCAGCCGGTCTGGCGGGGCGTCGACGATCTCGACCCCGTGGCGGCGCAGCAACGCGCCGATGTGCTCGCGCCCAGCTTGCGCGTGCAGGGCGGCAGCGGCTCCGTAGATCGCGGCGGTGTCACCCCGGTCGGCCGCCATCGCGGCGATCGCCGGGTCGGCCACGGCGGCCACAAGCAGCTTGTGCTTGGCCGACAACAGGTGGACGTGCGGCAGCAAGCCCTGCTCGATGGCCGCCGGGTTGAGGTCGGTGAGCAGCACGACCAGGCAGCGCTGCCGCGCGATCCCGAGCACGGCCGAGGTCATGAGCCCGATATCGGACTCGATCAGGTCGGGCTCGAGCAGCGCCATCTGATTGGTGAAGGCGGCGAGCACCTCCTCGCGTCCGGCGCCCACCACCCGGGCGCGCACCCGCCGGTCAGCGGCGATCAGGTCGACGCGGTCGCCGGCCCGCACCGCGAGCGCGGCGAGCAGCAACGCCGCGTCCATCGACGCGTCGAGCCTGGGAATGCCGCCCACCCGCCCGGCCGAGGTACGGCCGGTGTCCAAGACGATGACGATCCGCCGGTCACGCTCGGGGCGCCAGGTGCGGACCAGCACGTCGGCGTGGCGCGCCGATGATCGCCAGTCGATCGACCTGACGTCGTCGCCGAGCACGTACTGCCGCAGCGAGTCGAACTCGCTGCCCTGGCCGCGCAGCATGGTCTTGTGCTGGCCCTCAAGCTCTCTCAGCTTGGCGAGCTTCTCTGGCAGGTGCTTGCGGGACAAGAACGGCGGCAGCACCCGGACCACCCATGGCGCCTGAAAGCTCCGCTGGCGGCCGGCCAGGCCGAACGGGCCAAGCGCCCGGACCGTGACCAGGCCGGCCGCCGCGTCGCCGCGTCGTCGCGGGGTCAGCGAGGTGGCCAGCGCCGTCTGGTGGCCGGCCAGCACGCGGACCTGCCGCCGTGACGGCGTCGCGTCGGCGCTTGGTCGCCAGCCGTCCCTGACCGTGCCGCGCAGTTGCCTGCGCCCGCCGTTGGTGACGTGCAGGCTCACGATCCCGGACTCGCCCAGGTGGATCTTGGCGTCACCGGACCTGGCCACCGCCAGCTTGCGCAGGTTGGCTGCGAACGCCAGGTCGGCCACGATGACCGCCAGGATCACCGCGTTGACGATCAGCAACGTCGAGGCGGTACGGAAGGCGAGCACCACGACCCCGCCGAGGAGCGCGACGAGCGCGGCGCGGCCCGTCAGCGTCATCGCGGCACTGGGACGGACGCGAGCAGGCCGGCGAGCACGCCGTCCGGGGTGGCCCCGTCTAGCTCTACCTCAGGCCGCAGCTGGATCCGATGCCTGAAGGTAGGCCCGGCCAGCGCCTTCACGTCGTCGGGCGTCACGTAGTCCCGGCCGGTCAGCCACGCCCAGGCCCTGCTGGTGGCGAGCAGCGCGGTCGCGCCGCGGGGTGAGACGCCGAGGCGCAGCGACGGGGACGTCCTTGTGGCCCGGCAGATGTCGACGATGTACCCGGTCACCTCGGGCGACACGCGCACGGTTTGCGCTGCCTGCCTGGCCCGCGCGAGGTCTGCGGGCGCCGCCACCTGGCGGATTCCTGCGGCGCCGAGGTTGCGCGGGTCGAAGCCGGCGGCGTGCCGGCCAAGGATCGTGATCTCGTCTGCGCGCTCTGGCAGCGGCACCGTGAGCTTGAGCATGAACCGGTCGAGCTGAGCCTCAGGTAGCGGGTAGGTGCCCTCGTACTCGACCGGGTTCTGGGTGGCAGCCACGAGGAACGGCGTGGGCAGCGGCTTGGGCTTGCCGTCGACCGAGACCTGCCGCTCCTCCATCGCCTCGAGCAGCGCCGCTTGCGTCTTCGGCGGGGTCCGGTTGATCTCGTCGGCGAGCAGCAGGTTGGTGAAGACCGGACCCGCGCGGAACTCGAACAACGCGGTCCTGGCGTCATAGATGAGCGAACCTGTCACGTCACCTGGCATCAGGTCGGGAGTGAACTGCAGCCGCTTGCCTTCCAGGGACAAGGCGCTCGCCAGGGTCCGCACCAGCAGCGTCTTCGCCACGCCGGGAACGCCCTCGAGCAAGACATGACCCTCGCAGATCAGTGCGATCAGCAGCCCGCTGACGACCGAGTCCTGGCCCACGACGGCCTTGGCGACCTCGTCTCGCACGGCCGCGAGCGCGGCTCTCGGGTCCTGACCACCTGGCTCGCTTGGCGGCCACGCCTGCGGGTACTCGAGCCCGGTGGGCTCGGCGCTAGCCAGGGGGGACACAGTGCCGCCTGGGGACACCCCAGACCCCAATGGCCCAGAGCCCCCCGCCGTCGCGGCCGGGTTGTCGGCTATCACTGCGTGCGTACCTCCCTTTCGAGGTCATCCAGCCTGCCAGTGAGGCTGATCAGCTCGGCGTCGGTGCCAGGTGCCGGTCCGTGCAAGATCTCAGCGATGTCCTCCTGACCGAGCCTGGAGCGGTCAGCGATCGCCTGGGTCACCGCGTCGGCCTCGGTGCCCTTGGGCAGCCCGAGCACCGGCAGCGTCCTGGCCAGCATCGCCGCGCGCAGTGCCTGCGCCGTTCGGCCCCTGGCCCGCCTGGACTGGTACATCCTGGCGTGGCCCTCGACAGTCTCCGACGCGCGCACGACGACCGGCAGCCGCTCGGCGATCAGCGGTCCGAGGCGTCGCGCGCGCCAGATCATCGCAAGCACCGCCGCGATCGCGAGCTGGAACACGACGAGCCACGCGGCCCACCCGATCAGCGTCGGTCCCGTCGCCTGCGCAGTGCTCGGCTCGGCCGGGGGCGCGGGAGTGAGCCAGACGATGTCGGGGTGCGCGCTCAGCAGGTTGATGGCCAGGGCGGCGTTCCCGGCGTAGGCCAGGTTCGCGTTGGTCATCGGCAGCCCGCTGCCGAGCACCGTGATCGTCCGGCCGCCGGAGGCGTACCGCACCAGCGCGGGGGAGTTCTGCAGCGGATAGCAACCGATCGCGGCGCCGCTGACCGCGTACGTGATGCCCGCGAGATCGGCCGACCCGGCGAGCCGCGCGGCGCGGAGCGAGCAATCCGGCTGAACGGGTCCGCTGGCCGGGACATACGCGTGCGCCACCGACACCCGCGGCGCGAGCGCCTGTAGCGCGCGCGACTGCGGCTCGACAAGGAACAGGTCGGCCTGGGCCCCGGCCAGCATGGCGAGCTGGCGCCGTGGCAGCAGGCCGGGCGAGGTGATCATGAGGGTGACGGGTACTCGGCCCGACGACCGGACCGCCGCCAGCGCGTCGGCCGTGCTGTAGACGGCGGTCACGGTGAAGCCGAGTTCGCCGAGGATGCTGGCGAGCGCGTGGCTGCCGACCGGCGAGGTATCGGCCGGGTTGAGGTACTCATTCGACAGGTTCGGCCTAGGTTGCAGGTACGCGAGCACGATCCCGGCGACGATGATCAGCGCGATGAGCGCCAGCGGGATGCGCCAGCGGCGCCACTGCCAGTCTCTGCTCACGGCCCAGCCGGTGACCGCTGTGGTCGTCATCGCGGCGCCACCGCCTGGGCCCCGCCGGCCGGGCCGGCGTCGACGGCGCCAGCCAGCGTCACCTCGCCCGCGTGCCTGGCTGACCGCACGGCCTCGTCCACGCGGCTGACGAGCCCGTATCCCTGCCTGGTGCCGTCCCTGCCACCGTAGAGCACGTCGTCGAACAGGCGGCTGACCAGCCGCAGGTCACTCGCGAGCAGTGGCAGTGCCTGGCCTGCCTCACGCGCGAGCTCATCGGCAGTCCGCCCCAGCCGAGGCGGCAGTATGTCGCGCTCCTCGAGCTCCACGGCGATCGCCCGGACGCCCTCGATGATCGCCTGATCGAATTCACCGGCCGCCGCAAGCCGTTGGGCCTCTTGCCGGTGATCTTGGGCGGATCTGGCCTGGCCGGACAGCAACGCGCGGGCTTGCGACCGGCCGGTACGGGCCGGTCGCACCCAGAAGACCACGGCGGTGACCCCGAGCACAGCCAGGACCGCGAGGACGATCAGCCCGAACCAGCCGCCTGGCACGGCGTTGGCCGAGGCGTTGAACAGATGCGCGATGGCGTTGAGCAGTCGTTGCCAGAAGCTCATCTCGGACAACTCCTGGCGAGCGAGCCGCTGACCCTCGCGCCGCCCGATCATCGGGCCACTCGCGAGGGTCAGGCCGGGCAGCCGGCTGGCCGGTCGTAGCCAGGAAATAGTCATCCTGCCCGCGATCAGTACGCCCTCGGCTGGTCCTGGTAGGCCGGACCCGGGCTGCCGCCTGCCGGGTATCCGCCGGGTGAGCCGCCGGTGGTCGTATAGGCGAATTCGTCGCCGCTGAGATGCGCGGTAGCACCGGCTTGCTGTAGCACGAGATCGAGTCCCTCCTTGCGCATCCGCAGGTCGGCGTACAGCAGCGTGATGATGCCCGTTCCCAGGACCGTATACAGGGCGTTCAGTATGAGCTCGAGTATGAAATACGCGATCAGGCTGAATATCAGCAACCCGGTCGTCGTGGAGGTGGACGTGCCCGAGTTGGCCAGGGCGCTGCCGAAGATGAGGAAGGTGATGAGGTCCAGGACGAGCGAGAATATGAAGGATATGACGAACACGATCATCGTCAGCAGCGCGAAGATCCCGAAGATGCGCCAGAAGCTGCCCCTGACCAGCCGCCACGATCGCGCCATCGCGGCGACCGCGGTCTGCCGCTCGAGCACCACCGCCGGGAATGCCAGGCAGAAGCTGATTCCAAGCCAGGCGCCTAGCGCGAAGCTGATCGGGATGCCGTAGCCCTTCAGGACGCGCAGGGGCACGAACCACACCAAGGCGATCATCACCCAGTACATCAAGGACACCAGGAACAGCCAGCCGAGCCTGGACCGCCTGACGGCCTCGGGAATGCTGATCTTCTGGCCCAGGTACGCCCGGCCGATGGCTGCCAGCAGGCCGCCCCACACCGCGAGCTGGATGATGAGGATGGGCGGGATCATCACGAAGGCGATCGCTCCGGCGCCGGTGGTTACCGCGAGGACGACGCCGACGATGAGCACGGCGAGGCCAGCGAGGTCGCCGAGGCCAATCAGGCCGAGAGTCGCGGCCGGGTTCTTCCTGATGAGGGTGAAGGAGCCGCTGAGGATCTCGCCGAACGCGAGCGGGCGCAGCGGGATGCCACCCGGCGCGAGCACGGGGGGCGCCCAGCCAGCCGGCTGGCCGTAGCCGGCCTGCCCGTAGCCGGGCTGGCCGTAGCCGGGCTGCCCGTAGCCAGGCTGCCCGTAGCCGGGCTGCCCGTAGCCGGGCTGGCCGTAGCCGGGCTGGCCGTAGCCGGGCTGGCCATACCAGGGCTGGCCGGGTGGCACGTACCCGGGCGGTGGTGCCGGCGATGTCGGCTCGCCTGGCGCGTGGCCGCTGGGTGGTGCTTGATCCGTCCCGCCAGGCCATGCCCGTTCGGTCCCGCCAGGCCATCCGTGCCCGTCGGGCTGGCCAAACGCTGGCTGCGGTTGATCCTGCCCGCCCGCGGGCGGTGTGTCAGTCATGGTCGTCTCCTGGTCTGCTGCCTCGTATCGTCGGTGCGAGCGAACGGCACTCGCCCCACGACGGGGGCCACTGCCTCATAGTCCCACAAACCATCGGAGCCCACGCGGCACGACCGGCGCGTCCGCATGACGGCTCGGGGGCAGCTCCGCGCGGCGTAGCCGGGCCGAGCGCGCGGCGTCGCGTCGCACGTAAACGGGCGGCTCCAGGCGGCCAGGCTCCGGCCACCATTCCTGCTTCGCGGCGCGAGCGGGTGCCGATGCGGCGAAGGTGACTACCCAGACCAGTAACCGGGGCCGGCTTGGCCGGCTGGCCCGGTCTGGTAGCCCTGAGTCTGGCCGGTCAGTCCTGGCTGCCACAGATCGGCGAACTCCTGGCCGGTCAGCGACCCTGCCTGGCTCGCATGCTGGAGCGACAGGTCTAGCCCCTCCTTGCGCATCCTCGCGTCGGCATAGAGCAGCACGATCACGCCGGCGGTGATCGGGGCCGTGCACGTGGCGGAGAGGATGCCGCCGATCGCGCCAACCGTGATGCTGGCCACGGTCGGGTTGCTGCTCGCGCCAAGGATCCCGATGAGCGAGCCGCCGTGCCCGGAGACGAACAGGGAGATGATGTTGAACGGCAGTCGCAGGATGGCACCGATGAAGCCGACCATGATCGCGGTCAGCAGGTAGATGCCGAACGTGCGCCACCAGCTTCCCCGCACCAGGTTCCACGACCTCCCCAGCGCGGCGACCGGGCCCAGGCCCTCGAGCACGACAGCGGGCACCGCCATCAGCATCTTGGTGTACATCCATATTTCCACCACGATCGTGGCGATGCCGCCGACGATCCCGACGAGGGCGGCCAGCCCGCCGAGGTGAGCCACGGCGAGCAGCACCACCAGGACGACCACGGGAACGATCAGCGCCACCCATAGCAGCAGCAGGAGCACGGTGACCGTCAGCACCCGGAGCACCCTGGCCATTCGCCATGCCTGGCCGATGGTGATGTTGTCGCCGATGAGGGCGCGGCCGAGCGCTCCGGTCAGCATGCCGGTGAGCACGGCCTGCGCGACGAACGTGATCAGCAGGGTCCCGATCAGGATCGGAATGACATCGCCGATGAAGTGCGAGAGCGCCTGGCCTACCTGGTTCGGCTGCGTCTGGGGCGTGACGCTCGCCCGTAGCTGGTGCGTCAGCCGCAGTTCAGCCCACGACAGCGGGGTGGTGAGCATGGCGGAGATGACCTCGATGATCGCGGCGATCCCGAGCGTCGCCATCAGGTTCCTGCGGATCAGCGTGAACGCGCCGCTGAGGATCTCCCCCACCCCCAGGGGTCGCAACGGCACCCCGCCCGGGGCCGGGGGCGGTGGCGCCCAGCCGCCGTATCTGGGCAGGCCGTAACCGGGCTGGCCGTAACCGGGGGGAGGCTGGCCGTAGCCGGGGGGAGGCTGGCCGTAGCCAGGCTGGCCGTAAGGCGGGGCCTGGCCGTAGCCGGGCTGGGCGTAAGGCGGGGCCTGGCCGTAGCCGGGCTGGCCGTAGCCGGGTGGGGGCTGGCCGTAGCCGGGCTGGCCGTAGCCAGGCTGGCCGTAGCCGGGCGGGGGCTGGCCGTAGCCGGGTGGCGGCACGCCATCCCAGCCAGGACGCGGCTGGTCCTGGCCGCCTGGGTACGGGCTCTCGCTCATCTGGAAACCCTTCCGGCTCTAGGGCTTGTCCCGCAGCGTGGCACCCGCCACGGCCGGCTCAGCCGAGAGCATTTCGTGTCGCCGGTCGCGCATCGCGCGGTCGTCACGCACACTCTAAGGGTGAGCGTCGCCCTGAGATGGCTGGATCCCCCTGCGGGCCCGGCCATCGAGCTGCTCGATCAGACCAGGCTGCCCGCCAGCGAGGCGATCGTGACCTGCGCGGACGTGCCCACCCTGATCGACGCGATCAGCAGGCTCGTGGTCAGGGGCGCGCCGCTGCTCGGAATCGCTGGCGCGTTCGGTGTCGCCCTCGCCGCGGCGCGCGGGGAGGATGTGGCCGCCGCCGCGACCGCGATCGAGCGGGCGAGGCCGACCGCCGTGAACCTCGGCTGGGGTGTCAGGCGAGCGCTCGACGCCTACCTGCGGGCGCTTTCCAGCGACGATCCCAGGGCGCAACGGGATGCTACCCGGGCTGCCCTGCACGAGGCCCAGTCGATCGCCGAGGCAGACGAGAAGGCGTGCGCGCAGATGGCGGCGCACGGCCTGACGCTGGTGCCGCCGGCGGCCAGGATACTGACCCACTGCAACACCGGCTCGCTCGTGACAGCCGGGGAAGGTACCGCGTTCGGGCTCATTCTCGCCGCGCATCGCGCTGGCAGGCTCGCGATGCTCTGGATCGACGAGACCAGGCCGCTGCTTCAGGGCGCGCGGCTGACGGCGTACGAGGCTAGCCGGGCCGCGATGCCATACCGCGTGCTTGCCGACTCGGCCGCGGCGTCGCTGATGGCGGCCGGCCAGGTGGACCTCGTCGCCGTCGGCGCCGACCGGATAGCGGCCGACGGCAGCGTCGCCAACAAGGTAGGCACGTACGCCGTCGCGGTCCTGGCCAGGCATCACCACGTGCCGTTCGTCGTCGTCGCGCCGACCTCGACGATCGACTTCGCGGCGCGGGACGGCGCGTCGATAGTGATCGAGCAGCGGCCGCCCGGCGAGGTGACCCACTGGGCCGGGCAGCCGGTGGCGCCGGCCGGCAGCGATGCCTACAACCCGGCGTTCGACGTGACGCCGCCCGGCCTGGTGACGGCGATCGTCACGGAACACGGGGTGATTCATCCGGTTACAGAGGATAATCTACGTGTTCTCGGGTCGGAACCGTGATCGTGGTGAGCTTCCAGGTCACCTTATCCATGGAACGATGGGACACATGAAGGGTCGCGTGCTGGTCGTCGATGACGACTCCGCTCTAGCCGAGATGCTCGGGATCGTGCTGCGCGGTGAGGGCTTCGAGCCGACGTTCGTGTACGACGGGGACAAGGCGCTCGAGGTGTTCAGGGACACCAAGCCGGATCTGATCCTGCTTGACCTGATGCTGCCGGGCATGGACGGGATCGACGTGTGCCGCCAGATCAGGGCGGAGTCCGGCGTTCCCATCGTGATGCTGACCGCCAAGAGCGACACAGTCGACGTGGTGCTCGGGCTTGAATCAGGGGCCGACGACTACATCGTCAAGCCGTTCCAGGCCAAGGTGCTGATCGCGCGTGTCCGGGCCAGGCTGCGCCGGACCGATGACCCGGTTCCCGAGATGCTGTCCATCGGCGACGTGTCGATCGACGTCGCTGGTCACTCGGTCAGGCGTGGCGATGAGACGATCAGCCTGACCCCGCTCGAGTTCGACCTGCTCGTCGCGCTGGCCCGCAAGCCCCGGCAGGTGTTCACCAGGGAGGTGCTGCTCGAGCAGGTCTGGGGTTACCGGCACGCGGCCGACACGCGCCTGGTGAACGTGCACGTCCAGCGGCTGCGGGCCAAGATCGAGCGAGACCCCGAGCGCCCGGAGATCGTCATCACGGTCCGCGGCGTCGGCTACAAGGCGGGCCCGGGCTGATCCCGGGGGGCGCCATGACACAACCGCTAGCCGATCGGCGAAGGTCAGGCTCCCGCTTCCTGCGCACGGCCCCGCAGCGGTGGCCGTCCCTGTTCCGTCGCGTCTCCTGGTTGCGCAACGCTGGCCCGCTCCGCCAGCGTGACTGGCTGCGCGGGGCGGGCCGGCGCTCAGGTGGCGAGGTGCTTGCGAAGCTGGCCGAGTGGCTGATCCGCCTCGGCGGGGCGCTGCTCGCCGCCTTGACATCCGCGTTCGTGCTTGCCAAGCGCCTGCGCCGGCGCTGGCGCAGTTCGCTGCAACTGCGCGTGGTCAGCACCACGCTGCTGGTGTCTGCCGTCGTGGTGACGCTGCTCGGCTCCTTCCTCATGCAGCAGATCACCGCCAACCTGCTCAGCCAGGCCGAGCAGGCCACCTCCAGGCAGTTCTCAGAAGGGCTGGCGATCGCCCAGATCCAGGTGCTGCCGGTGGCCAACGGGGCGGCCGTAGGGCAGGCCCTGCTGAACATCGAGTCCAGCCTGAAGGCAAGCGGCGACAACCCGCCGGACTACGGCATCGCCATCTTGCCGCCGCCGAGCCTGGGGAACAGCCCGGTGCTCTGGTCGGCCGCGGTGAGCAACCTGCCCTACAAGTTCCTGTCGCCAGCCGTGGTCGCGCGGGTGAATCGGCTCAGTGACTCGACCCCGGCCTCGACTCCGGTCTTCGACTTCGCCAGCCTGCCATATCCCACGGCGACCAGCCCGCGTACCACCGGGCTGCTGTACGCGGACAAGCTCGGCGGCGACTACCGGCTCTACTACTTCTTCCCGCTGTCCCAGCTACAACAAGAGCTCAGCCTGATCCTGCGGACGCTAGCGCTGGTCGGGCTAGCGCTGGTCTTCCTGCTCGCCGCGATCGCCTGGCTGCTGACCAGGTGGGTGGTGGTGCCGGTCGCCAGGGCGGCGCAGGGTGCGAAGCTCTTGTCCACGGGCAACCTGGACGAGCGGCTGAGCGTTCGCGGGAACGACGAGGTGGCGGCGCTGGCCACGTCGTTCAACGAGATGGCCGCGAGCCTTCAGGAGAAGATGGGCGAGCTCGAGGAGCTCTCCCAGGTGCAGCAGCGGTTCGTCTCCGACGTGTCGCACGAGCTGCGCACGCCGCTGACCACGATCAGGATGGCGGCCGACCTGCTGTTCGAGTCCAGGGACCGGCTCGAGAGCGCCACGGCGCG
>JASIBM010000217.1 GCA_030045175.1 Streptosporangiaceae bacterium
GGTGACAAGCTGGAGGTCCGGCCGACGCCGGCCGGCGGCGAGGCGGTCGGGCTGGAGCCGGGGCAGGACGGGGACCCTGTCGTCATCCTGGGCCTCGGCGGCACGCGGGAGTACGTGCCTGCCGACGCGCTGCCGTACCTGGGCCGGGGCCTGGACCCGAGCCTGTTCGACCTGCCGGCGCTGCTGCGCGCGGAAACCGACGGCCAGATTCCGGTCCGGCTGAGCTTCGGTGCCGCCAGGCCGGCGCTGCCGGGGGTCACGATCACCCGCTGGGGCGCACGGAGCGCGACCGGCTACCTGACCGCGTCCTCGGCCGTGGTCTTCGGCGCCGCGCTGGCCCGTCAGTTCGTTGCCGACCACGCACGCGCCAGCTACGGCGGTGACGGCATGTTCTCCGGCGGCGTGTCCATGGCGCTGGCCGGAGCGCCGCGCGCCACCGTGCTGGCCAGCACCGGGCCGGCCAGCACCGGGTCGGCCAACGCCGTGCCTGATGTGCCGGACTATCTCATGCACACGCTGACCGTCACCGCGAGCAACCTGCGCGGCAGGCCGGATACCGGTGACGTGATCTTCGTCTTCAACGCGGATGACTGGCGGCGATTCGGCGACCCGATCGAGACGTTGCAGGCCTTCTATCACGGCGTGGCCAGGTTCAGCGTTCCCGCCGGGCACTACTGGGCGGTGGCCGGGTTCGCCACGGTCACCCGCCGCAGGATCACCGCCTTCCACATCGTCGTCCTGCCACAGTTCACCGTGCGGGGGAACGACAGCCGCGTGCACCTGACCGCGCGGGCGGCCACGAGCAAGGTCACCGTCACCACGCCGCTGCCCGCGGTGACCAAGCTGATCTTCTGGCAGGTCTTCAGGGGCGGGAGGTACGGCACGTTCAGCTATGTCGGCGCGATCGCGCCGCAAGGCGGGTCGCTGTGGATCAACCCGGTCAGGACCAGGCCCACGGTCGGCACGTTGCGGTCCTACACCACCGCCCAGCTGTTCTCCCGTTCGGGCGCCGAGGGACCGCCGTACTCCTACGCCCTGGACTTCGCTGGCCCGCCCGGCCTGATCCCGGCTCAGCACTTCGACGTCCGCCGGTCCAGCCTGGCCGCCGTGACCGAGCGCGTGTACTCAGGCGTGGCCGCGAAGAGCGGCTTCGGCAGCCTCGGCGGGTATCCCGATCAGCTGGAAAGAGTGCTCTTTGGCTACGACGACCTACTGCGGGTGCCCGGCACGGCGACCCTGTACCTGACCGGCGGCCCGTCGATCGCCTGGTTCAGCTCCTACGGCACCCAGGGGGATGCCTGGCACACGGTGCGAGCCGGCCAGCGGCTGACCGAGAACTGGAACAACTATCCGCTGCACCCCCAGCCCTACGTGCAACTACTGCGTGGCCGGCTGGCGAGGCTGGAATTCCAGACTCCCTCCGCCGAGCGGGTCGGTGACAGGCTGTGGCTGATTCCCACGCCGTTCAGCGACAACACGATCGGCCATTTCGGGGACGTCTACGGCTATGACGGCAGCTACACGATCACCCAGAACGGCGCGAGGATCGGGCACGGCAATCCGATTGACGGAATCGATCCGGTGCGGCTCAGCGCCGGGCCATCGGTGGTCAGCCTGAGCCTGTCGCTGGTCAGGTCGGGTGATCCGCTGTCCCCTGCGACGTCCACGACCTGGACCTGGCGCTCGCGGCGCGAGCCCCGGGCTACGGTGCCTGCGTCATGGGCGTGTTATGGCAGGACCTCATTCACCAGGCGGTGCGCGGTGCAGCCGCTGCTGACCCTGAACTACCAGGTACGGGATCTGGCGCTGGACGGAATCGTGCCGGCTGAGCCGCAGGCCATCCACGTCACCGTGGGCCACCTCCAGCTCGCCGCGCGGAGCGCCATCACCAGCGCGAGCGCCAGCGTGTCCTATGACGGCGGCAGCACCTGGGCGCCCGCAACGGTCACCAAGGTCACTGCCGGGAACTATCAGGTCACATTCACCCCGCCGGCGGGCACCGACGTCACGCTGCGGTTCACCGCCGCCGACGCCGCGGGCGGATCGATCGACGAGACCATCACGAACGCGTATGGCGTCGCCGCGGCGCCTCCTGGAGCGCCAAGGGCCGCGTGCGGGCCTGCGCCGGCGGGCGACGAGCGCTGCTTCGCCATCTACCAGCCGCAGGCCTCGGTGAACGCGGCCATAGCCCGCGGCCTGACCGGGGCGGTGGCAAGGCCGCTCGGCCTGACCCCCAAGGAGATCGAGTCGGCCTACCGGCTTCCCGTCGGCCGCCGCACTCACCAGACGGTCGCGGTGTCGATCGCCTATAACACCCCGCACCTGGCCCAGTACCTGGCGCACTACCGCAGGTACTTCGGCCTGCCGCCGTGCACGGTGGCGAGCGGGTGCCTGCGGATCGTCAACGCAAGCGGCCACGCTTCTCCGTTGCCCAGATCCGGAGTGGCGACTGGCTGGAGCCTGGAGGCCACGCTCGACGTGTCGATGATCTCGGTCGCCTGCCCGCACTGCAAGATCCTGGTCGTGGAGGGTAAAGACCCGACCACCGGCGCGCTCGCCAGGACCGAGGACACCGCCGCCCGGCTCGGCGCCCAGGTGATCAGCAACAGTTACGGTGAGCGAGAGGGCGGCCGGCCGCTGACCTACGCGAAGGCCTACAGCCATCCGGGCCACACGATCGTCGTGTCCTCCGGGGACACCGGGTTCACCGCCGCGATGTTCCCTGCCGACCTGTCCACGGTGACCGCCGTCGGCGGCACCGAGCTAGCCCGCGCGCACAACGCGCGAGGCTGGTCCGAGCGCACCTGGAACGCGCGGTTCGCCGCCGGAGGCAGCGGCTGCTCGGCGTACGTGAAGAAGCCCTCCTGGCAGCACGACCCGCACTGCCCTGGCAGGACGGTCGCAGACGTCTCGGCTGTCGCCTCGGACGTTGTCATCTACAACAAGGCATACGGCGGCTGGATCACCGTGAGTGGCACCAGCGTCTCGGCTCCGCTGATCGCCGGGATCTACGGCCTGGCGGGCAACGCCGCCACGATCGGCCTTGGTTACGCCTACGCTCACCCGGGTGCGCTGTTCGACATAATCCGAGGCAACAACTCGATCTTCGTCCCCGCGCGGCTGGCCTGCGGCGACGACTACCTGTGCGTCGCGAAGCGCGGCTATGACGCACCGACCGGCCTGGGCTCTCCGGACGGGATCGGAGCGTTCTGAGGTAACAGCGTCCTGAGGCAACAGCGTCCTGAGGTAACAGCGTCCTGAGGTAACAGCGTCCTGGGTGGCGATAACCTCGCCGGGTGAGGTCTGACCACCCGGTGATCATCGCCAGGTCGGTGCACGGCCTTGAGTGGGTGTGCGCCAGCGAGGTCAGCGCGCTGGCGGGCGTTGCCGCTCCCGGGGAGATCGAGCTTGGCCGGCGGCAGGTCACGTTCGGCGTGGCGTCGGTGGGCCCGGCGCTGCTCGGCCTGCGTACGGCCGATGACGCGTTCCTCCGGCTCGGCGTGGCCGACGGCGTCGGAGCGGCCAAGGAGGACCTGCCGGCCGTTGGCCGCGCCGCCGCCGCGCTTGACTGGGGATCCGCCGTGCTGGCGCTGCGCGAGCTAAGGCACGTGCCGGAACAGGTCGTGTTCGACGTGGTCGCGAGCCTGGAGGGGGACCGCAACTACAACAGGTTCGCGGTCGAGCGGTGCGTCGGGTCGGCCCTGTCGTCGGCGCTTGGCTGGGGATTCGCCGAGCGCGACGCCGGTGGCCTGGCCGGACCGGACCCCGATGTCACCGTCCGGGTCTTCGTCCGGGGCGAACGCGCCACGGTCGCCGTCCGCCTTGCCCGCAGGCCGCTGCACCGCAGGGAGTACAAGGCGAGCACGGGTCCAGGCACGCTGCACCCGCCGGTCGCCGCCGCCCTGGCCGCGATCGCGGCGCCCCGGAGCGGGCTACTCGTCGACCCCTTCTGCGGGGACGGGACGATCGCGATCGAGGCCGCGCTCGCCCGCCCCGGCCTGCGCGTCGTGGCGGGTGACATAGACCAGGCGCGGGTGGATAACGCGAGGCTGAACGC
>JASIBM010000218.1 GCA_030045175.1 Streptosporangiaceae bacterium
CAGTTGCTTATCGAGCAGGTGCGCTACCTCGGTCGGCGAGGTGAGCTCGACGCCGGCCTGGAGCTGGCCAACGAGCTCAAGGCGATCTGGACCGCCGATCTCGGCGCGGACCACAGGATCACGCTGCACCTGCGCTTCCAGCGAGCGAACCTGCTGCGATTGAAAGGGCGGCTGCGTGAGGCACGCGACGAGGACGAAGACGTGCTCGCCCGCCAGCGGGCCGTGCTGTCACCCAACCATCCGCACACGCTGATGACCGCCAACAGCTGGGCCGCCGACCTGCGCGCGCTTGGTGACTTCAGCGATGCGCTCCGCGAGGACCGGCAAAGCTTCGAGCTGCTGCGGCATATGTTCGGTGAGGACCATCCGCAGACCTTGGCCGCCGCCAATAACCTGGCGGTGTCACTCCGGCTGACCGGGAACTCGGTCGCGGCCAGGCGCATCGACAGGGAGACGCTGGAGTGCTACCGGGCGGTACTCGGGCGCGAGCACCCTAACACCTTGTCGACGGCAGCCAACCTGGCCAGGGATATGCGTGAGGCGGGAGAGTACCGGGAGTCCATCGAGCTGCTCAACGACACATACGACGGGTATTGCGCCGTGCTCGGCAAGGACTCGTTTGAGACCCTGCGCACGGCGAAGAGCCTTGCGGTCTCGTTGCGCAAGGCGGGCGAGCAGATCGACGCCAAAAGGCTCACCGAGGAGACGTATCAGCATTACCTCGACCGGTATGGTGCGACCCCGCCGGACTCCCGAGCCTGTGCGCTGAACCTGGCCTGCGACTACTCGGCACTCGATGACAAGCCGCGAGCCACCGAGATAATCACCGACGTGCTCAGCGCATACCAGCAAGAACTAGGCGAAGACCATCCATATACCCTGGTCGCGGCCAACAACCTGGTGACCTACTTGCGCGGGACTGGACCGGTTGAGCCGGCGACAGCGCTGGCCGAGCGAACCCTTACGGCGCTACGTGAGCGGCTGGGCGACGACCATCCGTTCACGCTCTCGTGCGCCGTGAACCTAGCCAACTGCCTGGCAGACGGGGATCGGCTGGCTGAGGCCGAGCAAATTGAGCGCGATACCCTCCAGCGGATGCGTGACAAGCTAGTCCCGGCGCATCCGGACACTCTGGTCTGCGCCGCCAACCTGGCAGTCATCCTGTCTCGGGCGGGGCAGGCCGGGGAAGCCATCGAGCTGCGGCAACAGACACTAGCCGATTTCAGCCGGGTGCTCGGGGAACATCACCCCGATGCCGGACGACTGCGCGAGTGGCTGTTCAGCAATCGTGACCTAGAGCCCCAGCCGATCTGATTCTGGTCTTGCGGCCCGGCCGCTGGCCGGGCCTGGCTGTCGGACCGGCGGATACGTTAGGCGGCCAAGCTACCGCTAACCAGCCACCTGAGCACATCAGGCAGCGCGCCGATCGCGCTGAAGTGGGCGGCACCTGACTGCACGACAACCGATGCGCCTGGCATCCTGGTGGCTAGCCACACGGCGTGGCTGACCGGCGAGAAGACGTCGTTCTCGCCATGCCATACCAGTACAGGTGCGCCCACCGAGGCGAGGCTGAATCCCCAGCGGGCGAGGAATGCGAGCGTGTCGTCCACCCAGCCATAGGCCGACGCCTGCAACGCCTCGGCGTAGGACGCCATCAGCAGCGCGCGGATTCCTGGATCAGCGACGATCTGCCTGTCGGGGTCGGGCAGCTCGCCGCGAAGGCGAGCGAGCAGCTCAGCGGGATCCGCGCGGATCGCCGCAGCGGCTGGGCCTAGCCAGGAGACGAGCGAGTCCTCGCCCGCGGCGGCCGCCGTGTAGTGGACGATGTTGGACGCGGCCATGCCGGCCAGCCAGTCGAGGCCATCGGCGCTTGGCGGAGCGAGGCCGACAAGCACGGCGGCCCGGGTGACCCGCTGTGGTAGCAGCGCGGCGCACGCGAGCGCGTGCGGGCCGCCACCGGATCGTCCGGCGACAGCGAAGCGGCCGATGCCGAAGGCATCCGCGATCGCCGCCACATCCTCGGCCACGTCGGCTACCCGTCGGCCAGGACGCCGATCTGAACGCCCGTAACCCGGTCGGTCAAAGGAGATCAGGCGAATCCCCAGCCGGTACAGCACCATGCCACGTGGCTTCGGACCCACCCGGCTTCCGGGGGTCCCGTGCAGCAAGATCACCGGGCTGCCGTCCAGCTGCCCGCTGATCTCGACCGATAGCCGCCTGCCGTCTGCGGCGTAGACCGTCTCTGTCACCTGACCATGACAACAACGGCCGACGCGCCATTAGTCCCCCGCGCAGATCTCGCCGGCAGGCGCGCCAGTCGCGCCTGCCGGCTACGGGACGCCATCGGCTCCGCGCGGGCGTGACCGAGCTAACCGGGTGGCACGCGCCACCCGCGGGGCGCCCGCGGCGGGACGCCGAGACCAGGGAAGGCCGATTCTGACGGTGTCACCCGGCGCGCCTGCTGGTCCTGACCTTCCCGCTCGCCGAGCCAGGTGAGATACGCGCTGAAGACGACGGGCATGAAGAAGATCGCCGGGACGGCCCACATGATGGCCACGGCAATCTGCCGGTCAATGGCCGCGGTCAGCGCGCTGGCCGCGGCTGCCTCCCGCGCGAGCGGCATGGTCGCGTCAAACATGGCCGTGATGTAGGCGATCGTCCAGATCGTCCACATGGCGACCGCGGCCATGGCGGCGCGGAGCAGACGGGGCAACGGCTGCCGCAGGCGTGACGTCCGCGCGAGCTCGAGCCAGAGGCTTGAACCGAAGCCGACGAGCGTCACCAGCTCTGCGGCCGTGAGGGCTGGATACCTCTCGAGCGCCTGCAACGTGACGGGCAGCCGCCAGGCAATCGCCAGCGCCAGGAACGGCAGCAATCGCGTGGCGGCGCGGGCCGCGGGCTGGCCGGGACTTGCCGCCCGGCCGATCAGGCTGGGCAGACCGGGCGCGCCCGGTGCCGGCCGGTCGGCTCGCGCGGCGCGAGAAGGCCAGCCGATCACGAGCAACGCGGGCGTCACGACCGCGAAGATCACGAACTGCAGCGCCCGGGCGAACGCGTACTGCCGGGCATAGGTGGCCGCTGGCGGCAGCGCGGCGCCAAGCGACGCCGCGATGGCGAGGAGAAAGAGCCAGGGTCGGGCGCTAGCCAGGAACCTCGCCATCGTGAACCTCCTTCTCGCGCTGCCAGCCCCTATTGTCGCCAGCCCCTATTATGGTTGCGACCGACGCCGGACACGAGGACCGCGATTTGCCCTCCCATAACGGACAGGCGCACAAGTACCCGGCCCCTCCGACCCCGGAGCAGCTCGGCCTGACTTCCGGGGCTCCCGTTGGCACGCGCCGGTCGGGGGCCGCGCTCCCGAAGCTGAAGAAGTTTCGCTTTGAGCTGCTTGCGGCCTGGATCGGGGAGAACTTCCCGCCGTGCCGGGTCGCCGATATCGGCGGCGGCAAGGGCGTGCTGAGCTACCTGCTTGACAGGCAGGGCTTCGAGTCCACCGTTATCGACCCGGCGCCGCAGGCGCTGCCCGCCAGGTACCGTGAACCTGCGACCGGGCGCCAGGCGAAGATGCCCGCTGGCGCATCCGTGCGCCACCTCACCACGCCGTACTCACCTGACCTCGGAGCCGATTTCGACCTGCTCATCGCGCTGCACGCGCACGGCGTGAACCAGCAGGTCCTGGACAGCGCCAAGGCCCACGGCAACAGCTGCGTCGTGATGCCGTGCTGCGTCATCGGTGAGCCGACCACGCCGCCCCCCGGCCAGGAGTGGTTTAGCTGGCTGGCCGACTACGGCCGCGGGCTGGGGCTGGCGGTCGGGTACTTCTATCTCAACTTCAGCGGCCGGAACGTAGGCATCTACGTCCACGCCCGACCACCAGGAGCTGATTCGAATGAGCGCAGGCAGCCGGGTTGAGTGCGACGTAGTGGTGGTGGGGGCCGGGCTGGCTGGCCTTACCGTGGCGAGCCGCCTGGAGCGAGCCGGGTGCGCCGTGGTCGTGCTCGAGGCGCGAGGCCGGGTCGGCGGGCGGGTGCTCAACCAGGAACTGGGCGACGGCCTGGTCGTCGACGTGGGCGGCCAGTTCGTCGGGCCGACGCAGCGGCACGTGCTCGGCCTGGCGGCCGAGCTGGGCGTGCCGACCTACCCGATCTTCACCGACGGGCTGACCGTCCTTGAGATCGGCGGCAGGCGCCACGCCTATCGCAAGGTGCCGCGGCTTGGCCCGGCGCAGCTTGCCGACGCTGGCCGCGCGATCGTCGCGCTCGAGCGACTGGCCCGCCGGGTTTCCGTGCAGGCTCCGTGGCAGGCCGCAGGCGCCGATGCGGCCGACAGCAGGACGCTGGCCGACTGGGCCAGGCGCAACGTGCGGACGCGGCTCGGGCGGTTCGCGATCGAGGCATTCAGCCAGGGCGTGCTCGCCTGCGAGCCCGGTGAGGTGTCATTGCTGCACGTGCTGTTCTACCTGCGCTCGGCAGGCGGGCTCAGGCAACTCACGGAGACATCGGGGGCGGCGCAGCAGGACAGGTTCGCCGGCGGGTCGCAGCTGATCGCGATCAGGCTGGCCGAGCGGCTCGGCGACCGCGTGCGGCTCGGGGCGCCGGTGACGCGGATCGAGCAGCGATCATCCGGTGTCACCGTGCACGCGAATGACGTGGTCGCGTCGGGGCGGCGCGCCGTTGTCGCGGTGCCGCCTGCGCTAGCCGGGCGGATCTGCTACGACCCGCCGCTACCTGGAGACCGTGACCAGCTCACCCAGGCGGCCCCGATGGGATCGGTGATCAAGTGCCTGGCGGTGTACGACAAGCCGTTCTGGCGAGACGCCGGGTACAACGGCCAGGCGACGTCGGACGGGCTCGGGGCCACGGTCACCTTCGACACCGGCCCGCCGGCGGGCGCGCCTGGCGTGCTGCTCGGGTTCGTGACCGGGGCGCGGGCCAGGCGGCTCGCCCAGGCCGACCCGGCGGCAAGGCGGGGGGAGGTACTCGGGTCGTTCGGCAGGTACTTCGGGCCTGACGCGCAGCGGCCTGCCGAGTACGTCGAGCACGACTGGACCGCTGACCAGTGGACCCGAGGCTGCTATGGCGCCCATTTCCCGCCGGGCACCTGGACGCAATTCGGCTCCGCCCTGCGCAGGCCGTCGGGCCTGCTGCACTGGGCGGGCACGGAGACAGCCACCGAGTGGTCCGGCTACATGGACGGCGCCGTGCAGTCGGGTGAGCGTGCGGCCGACGAGGTGCTGACGGCCCTGAACATGCGGTAGCACGGCCGGGTGGCCGCCGGGCTTGACCGGCGAGGGCGAGCCGTTAGGAAAAACGATCGAGTTCGGGATTAGAGGTCCGGCACGGCGGGAATGGCGATGGAAACCGGCAGTAGTGGTTATGTCCTTAGTGATGATGATATCGGGTCATCACGGTCTTTTTGGGAGGAAAGCGGATCATGGGAACCTTGGACTCCGCCATCCAGCAGGACGACACCAGGCCGGTGCGCATTGCTGACGTGCGCGAGGTCGCGCTTGACCGGCTGGCAAGCGATGTTGATTGCGATGACATGGTGACGAGGGTCATCGGAATGCAGCAGCATTCTGGGCGCGTCGTCGCTGGCTTCAACAACAGCCTCTGAACACGTAGTGCCGCTCACGATCTCCCAGTACGTCCTGAAGGTGCACAGCCGCTGTGATCTGGCGTGCGATCACTGTTACGTGTACGAGCACGCCGATCAGAGCTGGCGGCGCAAGCCTCGTGCGATCTCCGTCGCGACGGTCGATGCGGCCGCGATCCGGATAGCCGAGCACGCGGCGCGGCACCGGATTGGCCGGGTGCGGATCGTGCTGCACGGCGGCGAGCCGTTGCTGATCGGCCATGCCGGAATGGGTCAGATACTGGCAGTGCTTGACCGGCGGATCACGCCGGTGACGAGGCTGGGCGTCAGCATCCAGACCAACGGCGTGCGGCTCGACGAACGATGGTGCGACCTATTCGGCCAGCACGGGGTCATGATCGGGGTGTCGCTCGACGGCGATCGTGCGGCCAATGACCGGCACCGCAGGTTCGCCGACGGCAGGAGCAGCTACGAGCAGGTGTCGCGCGCGCTTGCCTTGCTGCGCGAACCTCGGTACCGCCACCTGTACGCGGGGATCTTGTGCACCATCGATATCGGCAGTGACCCGATCGCCGTCTACGAGGCGCTCGTCGCGGAGGAGCCGCCGAGGATTGACCTGTTGCTGCCGCATGCCACCTGGGAGAACCCGCCTGCCCGGTCGGCCGGGCTGGACGAGCCTTACGCCGCCTGGCTGCTCGCCGTCCATCGTCGCTGGGAGCGTGACGGCAAGCCAGTCCCGATCCGTTTCTTCGACTCGTTGATGTCTGCCGCGAATGGCGGCCCGAGCTGGAGCGAGGCAGTGGGCACCGATCCTGTCGACCTCATGGTGGTCGAGACCGACGGGACCTTCGAGGAACCCGACGTGCTGAAGATCGCTTACGACGGTGCCCCGGCGACCAGCCTGCACGTGTCGTCCCACACGGTGGACGAAGTGGCAAGGCTGCCCGGCTTCGCCGTGCGCGGCGGTGGCATCGCGGCCCTGTCGCAGACCTGCCAGGCGTGCGAGGTAGTGCGGACCTGCGGCGGGGGCCTGTACGCGCACAGGTATCGCGCCGGGACTGGATTCGATAATCCCTCGGTCTACTGCGCCGATTTGAAGTCGCTGATCACGCAGCTCGCACCGGAGGTCCGGCGAGTGTCCGCGGTCGGCGCGCCCGCCGTCAAAGCTCCCACGGTGAGAGCCCCCACGGTGAGAGCTCCCGCCGTCAGGGCTCCCGCCGTCACAGCTCCCGCTGTCAGGGCTCCCGCCGGTGCGGCGCCTGCTGCGGCACGACCGGCCCACGCTCTCCCGGCAGGGGCGTTCGACGCGCTGGCCGCGGGGCCGGGGAGCGTCGCCGTCATCGACTCGCTAGCCCAGATGCGGCTATCCGTCACCAGGGCGCTGGTGGCTTCGGTGGCGTCGGTGGATGGCAGGTGGAGAAATGAGCACCTCAGGCAAGCGGCGGCAGAAGGATGGGCGCTGCTGTGCGAGCTGGACGCCGCGCATCCGTCGGCCGTATGCGAGGTATTCAGCCATCCGTTCACGCGCGCGTGGGCCGTCAGGTGCCTGACGGCTGCCAGCGTCGCGGACGCCGAGCTTGACAGGGCGCACCTGGCGGGCGTGGCTGCCGCTGCCGCGTGTCACGCAGGAGTAACGGCTAGGCTGCCGGTGCCAGTGCGGGACGGAGCCGTGTACATTCCGACGGTTGGCGCGCTACGGGTCGAGGCTGGGTTGCGGGCTACAACGATGGTCACGGTCGCGCGACGGCGACTGGCCGCCGCCGGGCAGGCCGGCACGCTCGCTGGGACTCGCGGTGGGGCGTGGCAGGTCACCCACCGGACGTCAGGTGGAATCTTCCAGGTTGCGCTCGAGGACCTCGATCCCTTCAGGAACTGCCATGGATGGCCGGTGACCGACCGCCTCACACCCGGCCAGACGCGAGCGTGGAAGCTACGGCTCGGTGCCGCCGGACGGCGCCTGACCGCCGCCGTTCCTGCCTACGCCGACGTCCTGGCCGCCGGGCTGCGCAGCGTCGTTCCATTGCGCGAGGCAGCGACGGGAGACAGGAGCGCGGCGGCGCGGCACGCATTCGGTGCCGTAGCACTCGCGCCTCCGCGCGCGCCTGCTTCGCTCGACGACCTGATTGTGCACGAGTTCCAGCACGTCAAGCTCCACGCTCTGATCGATCTGCACGAGTTGTTCGACGCCGCCGATCCTCGTCGCGTGCGCGTACCCTGGCACACTGAACCGCGTCCGGTAGCAGTGGCGTTGCACGGTGCCTACGCCTATCTGGCCCTGGCGCACCTGCGGCGGGCTAAGGGAGCGGCCGGCCGCGATCAGTACCTGCGGTACCGTGCCTGGGTGTCTGAGGTCGCCGCGGCGCTGCTTGTCACTGGCGCCCTCACCACCGACGGCGAGCGATTCGTCGACGGCATTCGCACCGCGGCGAACTCCGATGCCTGAGCCAACGGCCGATGAGGTCGCTCGCGCCGCAGGCGGGCTGGCGGCAGATCTCCTGGCGCTTGGCGTGCGTCCGGGCCAGGATCTGCTCGTGCACTGCTCGCTGCGCCGCGTCGGGCCGATGGCTGGCGGTGCCGCTACCTTGCTCCGAGCCCTGCGAACGGCGATCGGCCCGAAGGCGACGCTCGTGGTACCGGCCCAGACGACGTATACATCGCTGTCGTCTAAGTCATTCCGCGACGCGACCGCTGGTCTTGATCCGGTCCAGCTCGCCAGGTATCTGGCAACCATGCCCGGGTTCGACCAGCGAACGAGCCCGTCCAGGGGCATGGGAGCACTCGCCGAGCATGTTCGCACCTCTCCGGGCGCGGCGCGCAGCGCTCATCCGGCGGCCTCGTTCGCCGCCCTCGGCCCGCGTGCGGCCGAGTGCATGGCCTTGCACGACGTCGACTGCCACCTCGGCGAGCGATCGCCACTGGCATGGCTCTACCGGGCCGACGCGGCGGTGCTGCTTCTCGGCGTGGGCTATGGCGCGTGCACGGCCCTCCACCTGGCTGAGTACCGGCTGCCCAAGCCGCCCGCACCACGCGAGTATCGGTGCGTCATGTCGCGACACGGAGCTCGGGAAGAATATGTGTTTGTTGATATATCTCTATACGACGGAGACTTCGAGGAACTCGGCGAGCACCTCGACCGCGAGCCTTTCGTGCGCCGTGGCCCGGTCGGATCGGCACCCGACTGCAGGCTGCTACCGGTGCGCGGGGCGGTCGACTTCGCGCTGGCCTGGCCGCCCTTCAGCGATCATCGGGCGATCTAGCGACGCGACCGTCGCGGACCGTTCCGGTAATGGCCGCATCTGCGTACTATTGTGTGCGAAGCGAGCGGGTGACAAGGAGGTCTCCTTGCCGTTGGGGGACGAGGATCTGTGGGCGCCGCTGTTCTTCCTTAGCTATGCTCATCCTGGCATGGGCCAGCAAAGGGAGGTCCTTCGTTTCTTTGACGATCTGTCCGAGGACGTCGCGCAACTTGTCAGCAGGCCGACTGGTGCGGATCCGGGTTACCTTGATAGATCGATGGGCGGCGGCAACTGGTGGACTGACGAACTGCTCCGAGCTATTGGTACGTGCCGGGTGTTCGTCGCGCTGCTATCTGCCTCATACTTCCAGAGCACTTGGTGCAGCATGGAGTGGTTCGCGTTTTCCCAGCGTCCGGTCGTCAGGCACGCGAGCAACCGCCTTGAACAACAATCCGCCGTCATCCCCGTCATCTGGGCAGCACCGCTGCCGCCCGATCAAACTCCGAGCGTCGTCGCGGATGTCCAGCGGTTCGCGCCGAACGACGTATCAAATGTCGACATATCACGCAGATACCAGGCGGAGGGGGTCTTCGGGCTGCTCAAGACACGGGTAGATCTCTACGACGCGGTCGTATGGAGGCTTGCGCAGCGAATAACCGATATTTACTATAGTTACCGTGTCGAGTCGCGCGTGCTGCAGCGACATGAACTGCGCGACATTTTCCGGGAGCAAGACACTTGAGCGGGAACGACAGCACTCAAGACCGGCTGGGGCAGCGTGGCACCTACTTTTTCCTCAGCTACGCGCATTCACCTCCGCTCGAAGGAATCCTACGAGCGGATCCCGATCGATGGGTTCGCACGTTCTTCAGCGACCTGGAGAACTCGGTTCAAAGGCGTGCATCTGCGACGTCTCAGCTCGACCCGGGCTTTTTCGATCAGAATATACCGCTCAACTCTAATTGGAAGGCATCCCTCACGAGGGCGCTCAGCTCGGCTGAAGTGTTCGTCCCGCTATATTCGCCTAGCTATTTCGCGCGCTCTTGGCCAGGCAAGGAATGGGCGGCCTTTCAGCAGCGTGTCCGGGATAGCGGGCTCTCGGAACCGCTGCGCCGCTTCGCGCCGGTGCTGTGGGTACCGCTGCCGGCGGGGCAGGATCCCCCGGGCCTCGATGAGGCACTGGCCGTCGACGCCCCAGCGGCATACGCGGAGAACGGGCTGTGCGCGCTGTTGCGCCTGACCCCGTACCGGGAGTCATATCGGCTGATCGTTGACCGGCTCGCCGCCCAGATCGTCGAGCTCGCCGAGGTTACACCGCTGCCGCGGTCGGCTGCGCCAGACTTCGACGACGTGACGAGCCCATTCGAGCCGGGACTGACCGTATCTGTCTTCACGGTGATTGTGGCTGCCCCGGCGCGCGCGGACTTGCCTGCCGAGCGCGACCCGACTGGATATGGAGACCGCGGCGTCGACTGGCGGCCCTATACCCGCGATCAGTCATTGTCGCTTGCCGAGTATGCCGCCTGGGTGGCCGAGCAACTCGATTTCGCCGTGCAGATCCGGGGCCTCGGCAACGTCGCAGGCGCCGCGCACGGCACGCCAGGAGTCGTGATCATAGATCCGTGGCTCCTCGCCTCCGCCGAGCGGACGCATGACCTGGAATCCCTCGTTGACGGCCTGCCATCGTGGGTGATGCCATTGCTCATCCTAGATGCCGAAGACAAGGAGCGAGGCGGTCGGCTTGCCGAGCAGGCCCAGGCTATGCTCGGGAAGCCGACGACGGGTCGCACGGAACTCGCCAAACGGGCCACGGCGGGTGTTACATCGCTGCGGGATTTCGTGTCGCTCATGCCCGCACTGATCGCCGAGGCGGAACGACAGTACCTGCGTTATGGTCCTGTCCAGAACTTCACCGCCCACGGCGGGTCCAGGCCGGTGCTGGCCCCTGACGGGTTGCCCGCTGGCTCAATTCCGCCCCCGCAGTCCTCCGAGGAAGATCAGCCGGATGCCCAGAGCTAATGCGGAAATGCCATCGGAGTCTCGCGATGGCCGGATCGTCACCTTCTACTCGTACAAGGGAGGTACCGGCCGCACGATGGCGCTGGCCAACGTGGCGTGGATCCTCGCCGCGAATGGCCGGCGCGTGCTTGTGGCCGATTGGGATCTGGAATCACCCGGATTGCACAGATTCTTCCATCCCTTCCTTGACGAGAACGAGGTCAACGGCGCGTCCGGCATCATCGACCTGATCCGTTACTACGAGCGGCTGGCCGCCAAGGTCGCCGAGCCGGAGGACGCCAAGAGACTCATAGCCGAGCAGGCCAAGGTCCAGCCGCACGCGCTGTCACTGACCTGGGACTTCCCTGAAGGCGGCGGCCTGGACTTCCTCTCAGCGGGTCGCCAGAACCTCGATTACGCCGCGACGCTCGCCTCTTTGGACTGGGACAACTTCTACGAGCGGCTCAATGGCGGTGAATTCCTCGACGCGGTACGCGCGGATATGAAGTCGCACTACGATTACGTGCTCATCGACAGTCGCACCGGCCTGAGCGACATCGCCGGCATCTGCACCATCCAGCTCCCCGACGTGCTCGTGGACTGCTTCACGTTCAGCACGCAAGGCATCGCGGGCGCCGCGCAGGTGGCCAGGCTGATCGAGGATCGGCACAAGGACCGGAGCATCCGGGTGCTGCCGGTGCCCATGCGGGTCGACCCGGCGGAGAAGGAGAAGGTCGAGGCCGGCCACGCGACCGCCGTCGGGCTCTTCGCTGGCCTGCCAAGCGCCATGTCCGAAGCTCAGCGGCGAGAGTACTGGGCAGCCGTCGAGGTGCCCTACCGCGCCTTCTACGCCTACGAGGAGACACTCGCGATCTTTGGTGACGCGCCGGGCTCCCCGGCCTCGTTGTTGTCCTCATTCGAACGGCTCACCGCCCAGATCACCGACGGCGAGGTGACGTCCCTGCCCGCGATGGACGAGCGCCTCCGTACCCGCACCAAGCAACTCTTCGTCCGCACCCCGCCGCTGGCCCATGATCAGATGATCATCGGATTCTGCCCGGAAGATCAGGTCTGGGGAGAGTGGATCGCCGACGTGCTGCGCGCGGCCAGCGTAGCTGTCATCGAGCAACGGCCGGGCGAGGCTGTCCCGGCCGACGGCGCGGGATCCGCCCGCACGCTCGCGGTGGTCTCCTCGACCTACCTTGCCAGGTATCGCGCAGAATCAGCCAGGAAGACGCCGCCTGACGTGCTCGTCTATATCACGGCCAGCCGTCCGCCAGCGGCGCTCTCTGCCGTGCCCGGTGCATATCTCGTCGGCGTGCCCGAGCGGGAGGCCGTCGAGCGACTGCACCGCCTGCTCGGGGTCACGGACCGGCTGACTACCGAGCGCACTCAGCTCAGCAGGACCCGCTATCCGGGCGTCGATCCTCGGCTCAACACGGCCCCGGTGCACAACGACAGGTTCACCGGGCGTGATGCCGACCTGAGCCGGCTCCGTGAGATGCTCATCGACGCCACCGGCGTCCTGCCGGTGACGATCCTAGGGCTCGGGGGCATCGGCAAGACCCAGATCGCCATCGAGTACGTGCACAGGTTTAAGACCGATTACGACCTGATCTGGTGGCTAGAGTGCGGGCAGCCGCAGTTTGTCGATGCGTCGCTCGCCGACCTTGAGGCAAGGATCCGCACCGACTTCGACCTGGGCGGGCAACCGGCCGCGGACGCCGCCGAGGCTGCCCGGCTCGTCTTGCAGCTGCTCGAGCAGGGCCAGACGAGACTTCGGTGGCTGCTGATCTTTGACAACGCCGAGGACGTAGGCGCGATCCGGCCTTACCTGCCGTCAGGCGGCGGCGACATACTGATCACGTCCCGCAATCGGGACTGGGAAGACTATGCCCGCTCGATGCAGATGGAAGTCTTCAGCCGTGAGGAGAGCATCGAGCATCTGCGCAAGCGCGTCTCCTCCATTGAGGTTCAGGAAGCTAACGAGGTCGCCGATCTACTCGGCGACCTGCCGCTCGCGCTGGCGACTGCTGGTGCCTGGCTGGCGGAGTCCGGCATGACGGTGTCCAGCTACCTGCTGGAGCTTGAACGCAGGGCTCCGCTCGCGCTGTCGCTCAGCCACCTCGCGGACTACCCGCAGACCGTGCCGGAGACCTGGGACCTGTCGTTGAAGCTGCTCCAGGAGCGATCTCCGGCGGCGCTCCGGCTGTTCGAGCTGTGCTCGGTGATGGCGCCCAACATCGCGCTCGATCTGCTCCACAGCCCGGCGATGGCGAAGGTGCTCGAGCCCATCGACCCCGAGCTCGCCGAGCCCATGGTCATCGGCAGGCTGATCAAGGAGATCGACCGCACGGCGCTGATCAAGCTGGACCACAACTCCGCCCAGGTCCTGATCCATCGCCTGGTGCAGACGGTCGTGCGGGATCGGATGTCGCCGGAACAGCTCGCCGCCTCGCGCCAGGCCGTGAATCACGTGCTGACGGCGTCACGACCAAGCAGGGGCATCGACAGCCCGGCAACCTGGGATCGCTACCGGATGCTGTGGCCGCACCTGGAGTACTCACAAGCGATCACGTCGCCTGACGAGGAGGTGCGGCAGATCTTCATCGACCGGGTGCGGTACCTGTGGCACCGTCGCGACCTAGACCGCGCATTGCGTACCGCGCTCGACATCGACGCCACCTGGGAGCGGTTGCTTGCCGCGGACCCCCAAGCCGGTCAGGCGGAAGACCAGGTGGTGCCGCTACGCAGGCAACTGCTGATGCTGCGGTTCAATCGCGCTAACATCCTTCGCGATCTGGCTCGCTTCGGCGAAGCGCGGGCACTCGACGAGCAGGTGCTCGCCGAGCAGCGAGAGCTTCTCGGCGCCGACCATCCGCACAGCCTGATGACGGCGAGCGGGTTGACCGCGGACCTGCGGGCGGTGGGCGACTACCGCGCCGCTCTTGACATGGACAAGGTGACGTATCCGGCGTGGACCGAGCTCTACGGAGACAACAACATCCGTGCCTTGATGGCGGCCAACAACCTGGCTGTCTCCTACCGTGTCAACGGGGACTTCGCCACCGCGATGCGGCTGGACGAGGACACCCTGCAGCGGCGGCGCATCACGCTTGATCCCAGGCATCCGCACACGCTGAGCTCGGCCGCCAACGTGGTTCGCGACCTGCTGGAAGCGGGACAGTACCGGGAGGCGGTAGCGCGGGCGGAGGCCTTGCGCGAGGACTGCGCCGACGCGCTCGGCGCCGATTCCGTTCAAGCGCTGAACGCGGAGGTGCTGCTCGGGATCGCGTTGCGCGCTGCCGGACAAGCGCAAAACGCTGAGGAGCACTTCGACCTCGCCTATGAAGGGCTCACAAGCAAGCTTGGCGGTTCCAGCAGTGACGCACTGGCCTGCAGGCTCGGCCACGCGATTACGCTCGTGGCGATGGAACGGGCCGCCGAGGCGGAGGCAGAGATCAGGGACGTGCTCTCCGCCTACCAGGAGCGGCTGGGATCCTCCCATCCGCACACGCTCGTTTGCCTGATCGACTTGTCTTGTGCGCTAAGGACGCTCGGCCGCTTCGGGCCGGCCCTGCAGGCGCTCCAGCCTGCCATCGGCAGCCTGCGCGATACGCTTGGCGAAGATCACCAGTACACTCTCGCCGCCTTGGCGGTCGAGGGCGTATTGCTCGCCGATCAGGGCGAGCTCGGGCAGGCCGAGAAGGTCGAATCGGTTGTCGTGGACCGCATGACGGTGACCTGCGGCCCACGTCATCCCGACACCTTGCGCTCCCGGGCCGGCCTGCTGCTCACCAGGCATCGGCTCGGCGCCAAGGGCGCCGCAGCCGAGCGTGACGAGGTGATCGATGAGCTCTCCGCGCTGCTCGGCCCTGACCACCCGCACGTCAGGACGCTACGAGGAGAGGGCAGGCTGCTGCACGTGCTTGACCCGCAGCCCTTCTGAGCCGCTGTTTTCCTTGATCCAGGCGAGGACGCTTGGCAGGATCTCAACCGCGCCGAAATGAGCCGCGTCCGTTTGCACTCTGATGACTGCCGTCGGGATATGCCTCGCCAGCCAGTACGCGTGCGTGACCGGGGAGAACGTGTCCTTCTCGCCGTGCCACAGCAAGATCGGGGCCGTGATCGCCGACAGGTCGAAGCCCCACGGGCGGCGCAGCGCCAGGACGTCGTCTATCCAGCCCGCTGCGCTGTCGCGCAGCGCCTCGGCGTGAGCATCGATCAGGAGCCTGCGGATCGCAACGTCCTCGACGACCCTCAGGTCCGTCGCGGCAAGCCCGGGGACCAGGTGTCCAAGGAGGCTGTCCGGATCGTCGCGGAACCGGTCTGCCAAGTTGGTTAGCTCAGCTTCGACGTCGGCTGTATCTTTATCGGCCTTCCCGAAATCTTCGATGTTTGTCTTAGCCATCCCGCCGTACCAGTCCAGGTCCTTGGCATCCGATGGCGCCAGGCTCACCAAGATCGCCGCGCTGTGCACCCGCTTGCCGAGCATGGCCGCGCACGCCAGGGCGTGCGGCCCGCCACCGGAGCGGCCGACCACGCCGAAGCCGTCGATCCCGAGCGCGTCGGCGATCACCCGTACGTCCATGGCCGCGTCGGCGACCGTGCGCCCGAGGTGCCGATCAGACCCGCCGTACCCCGGGCGGTCGTAGCTGATGAGCCGGACGCCGAGCCGGTAGAGCACGCTGGTCCTTGGCCTCGGACCCCGCCTGCTACCTGGCGTGCCGTGCAGCAGGAAGATCGGCATCCCGTCCGGCGCGCCCCAGACCTCCACGCTCATGTCGCGCGTGCCCGAGACGCAGGCCACCTGATGCATCACCGTAACCTCCGGGCAGCTACGCGCCGTCAAGGCCGTGACTGCCATCCGGGACGCACCAGAGTGACTGTGTCCCGATTATTCGAATGTAAGCTCGCGGCGGCGCCCTGGCCAGATCTAATCCAGAATTTGCGCAGTACCGCCAAAGCCTAGCATTCTACCCCAAGTCAAGCGGAGCCTGCCTCGCTTATGGCGGGATTCTTTCATGCCGCCAATGCGCCTGGCTGGGCGCCCAGGGGTCGGCCCTGCCGGTCTCGGCATGACCGGCGGATGCCGGTCGGGGCTGAAAGGTCACGCTTGTCGGGTAGATCGTCAGGCGGCGGCGCGCCGCTTCCCGCGCAGTCAGTCCGGGCGCCCGTTGATCTAGTCGGCTAGCGCAAAGGGATCTGGCAATGCGCAGCTACCGGGTTAGAGTATGCCTAACCGGCGCCACACTATTCCTCCTGCTCGCGTCAGGCGCGTCCGCCCCGGCTCCGCCCCCGGCCGCCTCGCGTGCTAGGGGTGACGGCGTCGGCGCCCGGGCGCAACTGGGGATGGGCTAGAGATTGCGTGCCTGGCGAGCGTGATGAGGGCGGATATGGGAGAAGGCGCCGGAAACGGTGAGGTTCGCCCGTGACGGGAAGGCGCCTTGCCGTGCCGGGCTTGCTAGCCCATGTCTTCCTGGCGGCTGACAGCCAGGACGCCTCGGCGTGGGACCAGCTGCGATCGATGTGGCACGACATCACCGGCGGCTTCGGACTCGACCGGGCCATCCGGGCGTTCGAGGTTCCGGCCCAGCTAACCGAGCATAGCGTGCGGCTCCCGCACGGGCACGGGTTGCTTGCCGCCGCCGAGAGCGACGCGGATGCGCTCTGGCAGGCGCTCGCCTGGGCCGACCACGAGCTGCTGTGCGTCACCGCCATGATGGCTCCGCCTCGCGCCACGGATTGCACGCTGGCCTGGTCCAGCCTGGAGCGGCGCTGGGACGGCGTCGTGTCGCGGCTTTCACCGGCCGGCCTGGTCGGCGAGTCGCGGATACTCCTCGCGCTGCTCGAGGTTGACGACCCGCAGGCCGGGCCGCGCGACGACGACGCGGCGATCGTGGGCACGCTCGGGCTTGTACGCGAAGCCGTGGCAGCGATGCCTGAGCCGTCGACGGCTGGGTGGTGGCGGCACTGGGACACGGTGCGGATCGGCTCCGCGCACGCGCAGGTGCCCGTCTGGGAGATCGGGCCTGAGCCAGCGGCCGGGCGGCCGGCCCGCAGGCTCGTCGTGGTGGCGCCCGAGGAGCTTGAGAGCCAGGTCGACCGCTTCTTGTGGACGAGCGGTGACGGCGCGCCAACCCCGCTGACCCGGCACCTGATGCACGCGGCGAGGCTGCGGCAGCAGGTCAGGGCCTTCGACGAGGGCAAGGCCGCTGGCAGGCTGCGTGGCGAGCTAGGCACGCTGCTTGACGGCGTGTCCAGCATGTGGGCGGCCGGGCACGAGGTCACCCGGTGGTCGATCGAGCGGGACCGGCTATCGGCCAGCCTCGCGCGATCGCAGGCGGCAGCCATCGGCCTGCGGGCCAGGATGGACGCGATGCGGGTAGCCGTCGCCAGCACCGATCAGGACATGATGCAGGCGGTCGGCCTGATCGCTGCCGACGTCGCGGTGGGCCCGCTGAGCGAGGACCACGAGCTCGCGGTCTGGCTGCGCCGGCGACTCGACTATGAGATCGCCATGCTGGACTCGGCCACCGAGAACACCCGGCGGGCCGCCAGCCTGCTCAGTGGTGAGGTAGCCGCGCCGCTTCCTGCGGCGTCCGCCCTTCCGCTGTGGGACCCGGTGAACGGGCACGCCACCGGTGGCCCGCAGGTCAAGCTCGCGCCGAGCCCGCCGGTTTCGCTGCGGCCGCCCCTGGCGCCGTCGCCAGCGAACTCACCGGCCCATCTGTCAGTCGGCTCGCCGCAGCCCTGGGTCGTGATACTGACCGCGCTGGCGGTCGAGTACGAGGCGATCAGGAAGCACCTGGCCGGGCGGATCCGGTCGCATGGCGAGCGCGGCACCTTGTACGAGATGGGGGAGCTGCCTGCCGGGAGCCTCCCGCCCTGGCAAGTCGCGATCACCCAGACCGGGCCGGGCAGCGCGACGGCCGGCGTGCAACTCGAGCGGGCGATCGGCATCTTCCAGCCCGAGATCGCCCTGTTCGTCGGCGTCGCGGGCGGGCGGAAGGACGTGTCCCGTGGCGACGTCGTCGTGGCTGACAGGATCTACGACTACGAGTCGGGCAAGTCCGAGCTGGAGGGATTTCGCCCGAGGATGGGCACCTACCAGTCGGCCTACCGGCTGGTGCAGCAGGCACAGCAGGTCGCTCGCGTGGGCCGGTGGCAACGGCGCATCCTGCCCGCGTGCCCGCAGCCCCCGCCGAAGGCGTTCGTCAAGCCCATCGCCACCGGCGCGAAGGTCGTGGTCAACGACATGTCGGAGATCGCGCTCCTGCTTGACCGCAACGCCAGCGATGCCCTGGCGGTCGAGACCGAGGGGCACGGCTTCCTCGAAGGCGCCTACATGAACCCCGGAGTCGACGCGCTCGTGATCCGCGGCATCTCCGACCTCCTGGCCGGGAAGGACCGGGCCGCCGACGAGCACTGGCAGCCGATCGCCAGCCATCACGCCGCCGCGTTCGCCGTCGAGCTGCTTGACACCCTCGGCGCGACAGGACGGTAGAGATTCGGTAGAACTCCGCATAAGACTTCGGTTGACAGCACAGCCGCATCGCCTGCTGTCAGGGGCGGGGCCTAGGGCTGCCGGTACCTAGGCCCCGTAGCCCGTCACGTCAGCCGGTCGTGGCCTTGATGAGCGCGCTGACCAGGAACCTGCTGACCGGCACCCGGCCACAGCCGACCTGCTGGCGGATCACGCGGGTGGCGTCGTCGGCGCTGACGAACATCCAGTCCGGCGGTGAGTCAGCCGGCAGCGTCATATCGCCGTCAGCGGGCCCGTGCACGACGACCAGGGCGCTGACGTGATGACGCTTCGGCAGCATCTGGCGCCAGTGCCGCATGGAGTCGATCAGCGGGCCTATCGACTGCCCGATGTACGTGCCATCGCAGTGAATCCGGCCATCGGTGGTGGTCCCATAGTGCCCGGGCGGCCACGCAACCGACTCGATGAGAATGAGCCGTCGCCCGGAGGCGATCGCGTGCGAGGTGAGCGGCAGGTCGGTGCCCGCTGGCCGCACGCCGTGGAAGATTCGCACGCTGGGAATGGCGACAAGGTCGGCGAGCAGCGCGCTGGTCCTGGTGGCCACCTGATAGGCGGTGGTGGCGATCGGGCGTAGCGAGCGCCGTTCGCTGTCGGTGATGGCATCCAGGTTGCCGTGACAGCGTCGTTCCAGCATCGGCATGGGCACGTCGGCGCGGATGCGGCGGGCCGCCGCGCCGCGGCGGCTCATCCATACCGCCGACGGCGGCGCGGCGCAGAGCGCGGCCAGCCACAGCGTCCGCTCCAGGCCGAGCTGGGGTACGGCCGATATGGTGCTGATCAGCCCGCCGAGTGCGAGCAGCCATGCCAGGACGGCGGCGACGCCCGTGCCCACGCTGATCGCGTGCTCCCGATCCCAGCGGGTCACTTCGGCGCCCTGGCCGTGTGGCTTGGTCACGGTTCTACCCCACTCTCGGTCACTGCTCAGCGGCCTATAGCGGCCATTCACCCACGGGCAGCTACCGGCAGGCTTCCGCTGGCCTTCCGTGCGGCTGGGGCGAACGGCCGATTGGGAATGGCGTGTGCCGATTCAGCGCATGATGTAGCATTTCCCCCGTTGGACCTGTGGGGGAGCGTACGTCATGTACCGTCTGCTCGGCGAGCTGGAGATTGGCCGCGACCAGCTCATGCAGCTGCCAACCGGGCACACGTTGTCCGTGCTCGCCGCCTTGCTGATCAATGCGAATCAACGGCTTTCGAAGAGCGAGCTTTTGATGGCGGGGTGGGGGAGCGCGGATGTCGCCGAGCCGCAGCTGCACAAGGCCATCTCCGAGCTGCGCGACCGGATGGAGAGGATTGGCCGCCGCGACGACCTGAAGACCCACGCCCGCCACGGCTACGAGATGCAGGTGCCCGAGCGCGACCTGGACATGCTGGTGTTCAGGCAGTTTCAGCTGAAGGCCGATGAGGCGCGCTCGCAGCGCCGCACCGACGAGGAGATCGGCTACCTGCGGGAGGCGCTCAGGCTGTGGCGCGGGCAGCATCCGCTGTCAAACGTGCTGAGGAGTGCGTCCTGGCAGGAGACCGAGGCTCTCGAGCAACGGCGCAAGCGCGTCGCGGTGCGGCTGTTCGACCTGGAACTGGCCCGCGGTGGCGACGACAGCCTGCTTGATGACCTGGCCGTCATCTTCGGCTACCACCCGGATGACCCGAGGCTGGCCGAGCAGCTCATGATCGCCTCGTACCGGTGCGGCCACCTGACCGACGCGACCGCGGCGTTCGAGCGGCACGCGGAGGCGCTGGCCGAGCAGACCGGCGGGACTCCCCGCCCGGAGCTTCGCAACCTGTACTACGCGATGTCCAACAGCGAGGATCAGGTGGTCGTGGCGGCGCAAGCCCTCATCGCGCGGCAGGCCGGCCTGCCCGGCGTGATCGGCGGAGCGGTCCGGGGCGTGGCCGTTCCCCGGCAGCTCCCGCCCGATCCTGACCTGATCGGCCGGGACGATCTGGTAGCCGAGGCGAAGTGGCTGCTCGGCCGCGAGCCCCGCAGGAACGCGCCCGTGGTGGTGATCTCCGGGCCGGGCGGGATCGGCAAGACCGCGCTGGCCCGCCGGGTGGCGCACGCGGTGAGCGAGCAGTACCCGGATGGCCAGCTGCACATGGAGATGCGCGGCACCACCGGCCAGCGGACCGAGCCCGGCGAGGTGCTCGCCCAGTTCCTGCGGGCGCTCGAAGCGCCGCTCCCGCCCGATACCCTGGCCGAGCAGATCGCGACCTACCGGACGCTGCTCGCCGACCGCAAGGTGCTCGTCGTGCTCGACGACGCCGCCGACGGGGCCCAGGTCCGCGACCTCATCCCGGCTAGCCCCGGCTGCGGGGTGCTGATCACGGCGCGGCGGCGGCTGCCCGACATCGACGGCGCGCATCACGTGCCGCCGCTGGGGCCTTTGGACGGCGCGGCGGCGACCGAGCTGTTCTTGCGGGTGGTGGCGAACTCTGGCATCGACGTGCGGGCCGAGCAAGACGCGGTCGGCGAGGTGGTCGCCTTGTGCGGTGGCTTGCCGCTCGCGCTGCTGATCGCGGGTGCGCTGCGGGTGCGCGATCATCCCCGGCCCACGGCCGAGCTGGCCGACCGGCTGGCCAGGCAGGGACCGGAGGCGTTCACGTTCGAAGAGCTCAGCGTGGCGCGCACCATTGGCGCTGGGTACGAGCGGCTCGACGCGGCGGCGAAGCGGTTGTTCCTCCAGCTCGGCGTGCTCGGGCTACCGAACTTCGGGCTGTGGACCGTCGCCGCGCTTGACGGTGACGCCGAAATGAGCTACCCCGGCGTGAGCCGCGCAGGGAAGAGCGGCACCGCGGCGCTGTCGCAGCTCGCGGCCAGGCACATGATCGAGCCGAACGAGGCGGCGCTGCGGTACCGGTTCCACGATCTCACCCGCGAGTACGCCGCCCGCCGTGCGGGAGCGGAATACGCCAGCGGCGGAGGCAGCGTCACCATGCGCACTCGCGTCTGCCAGGCGCTGCTGACCTTGACCAGGCGCGCGCACGCCGCGTTGTATGGCGGCGACTTCGAGGTGGTGCACAGCGCGGTGCCCGGCTGGGAAGCCCCGCAGGCCGTGCTTGATGAGGTCGACACCGATCCGCGGGCGTGGTTCGAGAAGGAACGGCTGAACATCCGGGCGGCGGTCAGTAACTGCGCCGACCTCGGCTTGACCGACATCTGCTGGGACCTGGCCGTCTCGGCGCACGAGTTCTACACGATCGCCGGGTACTTCGACGACTGGTGCGCGACGCACACGGTCGCGCTGCGGGCCTGCGAGGTCGCTGGCGACCTGCGCGGCGAGGGCATCGTGCTCGCGTGCCTGGGCCAGCCGGCGCTGGTGGCGAGCGGCCGGGCAGGCACCTCGGGCCTGGCCGAGCTGGACCGGTCGGTGGAGCTGCTTGCCGCGTGCGGTGACCGGCACGGTCAGGCGATCGCCATGCGGACGCTCGGCAATGCCCTGCGCAGGCAGGGTCACCTGACCAGGCCGCTCGAGCTGTTCCAGCGGGCCCTGGACCACTATGAGGCGAGCGGCGACACCGTGGGCGTGTCGCAGGCCCAGCGGTTCGTCGGGCAGACGCACCTGGATCGCGGCGACTACGCCGAGGCGCTCGCGATGCTGCGCCGGGCCCGTGCTGACGTTGCCGGGCTGCCGGACCGGCTCCCGGCCGCGCAGGCCAGTTACTGGATCGGCCAGGCATGCCTGGCCGCCGGGGACCTGCAAGGTGCCTCCGACGCCTTCACGGCGATGCTCGACGTGTTCGCCGAGCCCACCGGGGTCGGCTACGCGTATGCCGCGCACGGCCTGGGCGACGTGGCCCTGCGGACCGGCGCGCTGTCCGAGGCGAGGGAGCACCTGAGCCTCGCCGCCGAGCTCGCTCACGACGCCGACGCGAACCTCGAGGGACGGGTGTGCCTGTCGCTCGCCATGCTGCTCGACGCGCTCGGGCAGCAGGCCGAGCGGATAGCAACGCTGGAGCGCGCCGTCGATTGCTTCGACGGTCCGGGTTCGGCGTACCTTCAGGTGCGAGCGCTTGCGGCGCTCGCACGAGCGCATGGCACGGCCGGGGACAACACGGCCGCCCGCGCGGCCTGGGCTAGGGTCGGCGACATCTACCGGGAGATGGCCGTTCCTGAAGAAGACCGCATCGAACTTGACACGTCCTAGCGGGTGTCACGAGCCCGCAGGCCAGGTGAGCCCGCAACCTAAGCGGGAAGGCCGGCGGGCCATGGCGCGAGCCCGTCGGCCTTCCCCTTCCCCCCGGTAGCCGCGGCAGGAGAGCCGCTAAGGTCAGCTTGCAGCGACGACCTACCGAATATCTACCGGACCGCGCGCGATATCTACCGGACCGCGCACGCCAGCCCGGAGGTGTGGCCCAGCATGGAACCGAGCACTTCCCGGCGGCCGGCCGGGCGAGCGCCATACGTCGCCGTCATCGGTCCAGGCACCGGCGCTACCCGCGAGGAGGCCGAGCTGGCCAGGCGCGTCGGGAGCCTGCTCGCCGACCGGGGCGCGATAGTGGTATGCGGCGGCCTGGCTGGGGTGATGTCGGCGGCCTGCGAGGGGGCGTCGGCTCGCGGCGGGCTGACCGTCGGCCTGCTGCCGGGCCGCGACCGCGACGCAGGCAACCCGCACCTGTCCGTCGCGCTGCCAACCGGGCTGGGTGAGCTGCGCAACGGCCTGGTGGTTGGCGCGTCCGACGCGGTCATCGCCGTCGGCGGGAGCTGGGGGACGCTGAGCGAGATCGCCCTGGCGATGCGCACGGGGAAGCCGACCGTGGTGATCGGCGGCTGGGCCATCGCGATGCCAGGCGCCGCCGCCAGCGAGGTTCCTGGCGTCGCCGCCAGCGCCGAGCAGGCCGTCGACGAGGCGCTGCGCCGAGCCGGCGCGCGCCCGCGTTAACCGGTGTGACCCTAGGGGAAAATCTCTAGATACCTTCCTAACAAGGACGGCGCACGTGCTCGATTCCACTGAGGTGACCGACAACAAGGAGCAGTCCCGTTTCGAGTTCATCGCGGACGGCCAGCTGACCGAGCTCACGTACCGGCTGAACGGCAAGCGGCTGGTCCTGCTCCATACCGAGGTGCCGGCCGAGCTAGAAGGTCACGGCATCGGCGGCAGGCTGGTCGCGGCCGCGGCAGCCCGGGCGGCGCGAGACGGCTTGACCCTGGTGCCGCTCTGCCCCTTCGCACGCGCCTGGCTGGAGCGTCACGCCGATGCGGCGCCAGGCGTGACCATCGACTGGGGCACGACCTGACCAGGCGCAGTAGCACCGTAGGCTCAATCGCCCGTGCGCCCGGCGGCTACGCGCAGGCGCCCGAACTCCGCCGCGAGCCGGTCAATCTGGTACGAGGCGTTGAGGCCGCTAGGGTTGGGCAGCACCCAGACGGACGCCTGGCCGATCCTGGCGTCCTGCGGCCGGACCGCGGCGCCTGGCGCGCTGAACGCCGTCCGGTACGCGGTCACGCCGACGACGGCCAGCCATCGCGGGCGCAGCCTGCGCACCTTGGCCGCCAGCAGCAGGCCGCCGGCGATCAGCTCGTCGGGCCGCAGCTCGTCAGCTCGCGCGCTTGAGCGCGCGACGACGTTGGTGATGCCCAGGCCAAGGCCAGGCAGCAGTTCCTGCTCGGCGGGCCGCAGCAGGCGATCGGTGAAGCCGGACAGGTGCAGCGCG
>JASIBM010000219.1 GCA_030045175.1 Streptosporangiaceae bacterium
ACGGCGGCCGGCCTGGTGCAGCCTGGGCGTCCCCGGCGCGGGCGGTGGATCGCGGCCAGCGCGGCCGCCGCGGCGATCGCCCTGGTGGCCGGGCTCTTCGCGGTGCTCGGGCACGGTACCGGCGGCGGAGGCAGCCGTGCGGGCGGTGTCTTCGTACCGCCGGTCTACGGAGGGACGCTGCGGCTGGTGTCGTCGTATTCGCCCGACCAGCTCGACCCGGCCGAGGCCTATTACATTGGCGACTACGTACTCGAGCGCGCTTACACCCGCCAGCTCATCACCTACCCTGACGCCGACGACTACTCGGTGAACTCGCCCGGCTGGACCGCGGACACCACCCCGGTGCCTGACGCGGCGACCGTCGTCCCCACCGTCGGCAACGGCGGGATCAGCAACGGCGGGAGGACCTACACCTTCCACATCAAGCCCGGCGTCATGTGGAACACCAGCCCGCCCCGGCAGGTGACCGCGCAGGACTTCGTCCGTGAGTTCAAGGCCATGTGCAACCCGGTCATGCCCACGCCGACCCAGCAGTACTACACGGCGACGATCGCGGGCATGAGCGGTTACTGCACCGCCGAGTACGGCCACTTCCTCAGCGCGCCGCAAACGGCGGCCAACATCGCGCGATACCAAGACCAGAACGCGATCTCAGGGATCACCACGCCCGGCCGGCTGACGCTGCGGTTCGACCTGGTGCATCCTGCGGCCGACTTCCTTAACCTGCTCGCGCTGACGTTCGCCTCGGCCCGGCCGGCCGAGTACGACGCATACCTGCCCGGCAGCAGCCAGCTGCAGCAGCACCTGCTGTCCGACGGGCCGTACCAGATCACCTCGTACGTGCCGGGCAAATCCCTGACGCTGACCAAGAACCCGGCGTGGCGGCAGTCAACCGACGCGGTCAGGCACCAGTTCGTGGCACGGATCACCGACGCTATCGGGCTGTCGGCTGCCGCACAGGTCGCCGGGGAGCGGTCGGGACAGTATGACCTTTCACTCGACACAACTCCGCCGGACAGCGACATATCGCGATTCCAGGCGCGCCACGATCCGAAGTTCGCCATCTGGCCATCTGGCTTCCTCACCTACCTGGTGCTCAACCTGCGCAGCCCGAACTCAGGTAAGGCGATGAGCAAGCTCGCCGTCCGCCAGGCGATCGAGTACGGGATCGACAAGGCCGCGATCAGGACCAGCTTCGGCCAGGCCGAGTTCACCCAGGTCGCGAACAGCGTGATCACCCCGGGCAACGCCGGCTACCAGGACTTCGACCTGTACCCGTCGCCCGGTGACGCTGGCGACGCGGCGAAGTGCAGGAGCCTGCTCGGCCAGGCCGGGTACCGCGGCGGGCTGAGGCTGAACGGCTGGTACGTCGCGGACAGCGTCAACACGGCGGTCTTCGCCGCGGCGCGGCAGAGCCTGCTCGGGTGTGGCATCACCCTCGTGGGCAAGCCGCTCGGTGCGGGGACCTTCTATGCCGACCTGGACGATACCTCGGCCACCAACAGGCCGGGCACCTTCGACCTCGCGGTGACCGGCTGGTTTCCTGACTGGTTCGGCGACGACGCCCGCTCGACCATCGGCTCCTTCCTGCGCAGCAATTGCAGCCCGAGCACAGACAACTTCGGCTGCTACAGCAACCCGGCGATGGACAGCCTGATCTCCCAGGCGGAGTCCGCGCCGACGATCGCGCGGGCGGCAGCGCTGTGGCACCAGGCCGACCTGCTCGCCATGCGCGACGCCGTGATCGTCCCGCTGTTCGACCAGGAACAGGCGTACTACAGCAGTGCTCGCGTGCACCAGTACTGCGCGCCCGGGACGAGCTGCCCCACGGCGGTGATCTGGGCTCCGAACATCGGCGGCCCCGACATCACCAACGTCTGGCTCGCACGCCACTGACACCGCTCGCTGGAGCTGGCAGGGGCGGGCCGGTCGCGCGGCCGGGCTACTGTGCGGGCTTCTGCCAGATCGAGACGTGCTTGCGGCTCTCGCTGGTGAATGGCTGGCGGGCCCAGCCGTCCCAGCGGTCGCGCGGCCGCAGGCCGGCGATCTGCGCCATCAGGTCGAGCTCGGACGGCCATACGTACCTGAACGGGATCGAGCGGTACTCGCCGCGGCCGTCGACAACCTCGATGTAGTTCGAGCTCTCCGATTGCGTGGCGACGTCATAGCGATCGAACGCCCAACGGGTGGGGCTCACGTGGAACGACACGACGTCCTGCCCAGGCGGAAGCCGCCGCAGGTCAGGGACCGAGACCTCGATCAGGAAGCAGCCGCCAGGCGCGAGGTGGGCGGCGGCGTTCTTGAAGCAGGCCACCTGCGCCGCCTGGCTGGTCAGGTTCATGATCGTGTTGAAGACCAGGTAAACGACGGAGAACTGGCCGTCCACCCTGGTCGTCGCGATGTCGCCGATGGTCACGCCGACGGCGTCGCCACCTGGCTTGGCCCGCAGCCTGGCCACCATCGCGCGGGAGGAGTCGATGCCGTGCACCTGCACGCCCCGGCTGGCCAGCGGCAGCGCGATCCTGCCGGTCCCGATCGCCAGTTCGAGCGCCCGGCCGGTGCCCGCGAGCTCGGCAAGCAGCTCGACTGCCGCGGCCAGCTCCCAGGGCTCGAAGGCGTCGGCCACGTCCTCGTCATAGGTCGCGGCCACGCGCTCGCCAAAGTACCCGTCCGCATCGTCCACTGACTGCTCCGTCGCCTGGTTCGCCGCCTCGTCCACGCGGACCGTAGCGCGGCAGGCCAGCCGGATGCACTCGGTTTTCTCGCGACCGGCGATTCGCCCACTTGGACAGGCGGGCGAATCGCCGCGCCTTGCTTAGTCGGGTTCGGCTGCGAGCGGAGCGCTGACCACGGTGCCGTCGATCTGGCTGGCGACGGTGACCGGCTGCTGGTAGCCGGTCTCGGCGTGCTCGCTGAGGTCGAGGCCGATTTCCTCGTCACCTGGAGAAACCCGTAGCCCGACGGTGTGGTCGGTGATCCACAAGATGATCCAGGTCATGACGAACGGGAAGACGATACCCACGACCGCCAGCACGGCCTGCCTGCCGAGCTGGGTCCAGCCACCGGGCTCGCCGGCCGCGTTCACCGCGAGGCTCGCGAAGACGCCGGTCAGCAAGACCCCGACCGCGCCGCCCACCATGTGAACGCCGACGACGTCGAGCGAGTCGTCGTAGTGGAAGATGTCCTTCAGGTGGACGGCGCCGTAGCAGAGCACTCCGGCAGCCGCGCCGATGATGATCGCCGCCCACGGCTGCACGTAGCCCGAGGCCGGGGTGATCGCGGCCAGGCCGGCGACGGCGCCAGCGGCGATGCCGATGCCGGATGGCTTGCGCCGGCGCCACCACTCCACGCCCATCCAGGCGAGCATCGCGGTGCAGGCGCCAAGCTGGGTGTTCACCAGCGCGTACGCGGCGACCGTCCCGGCCGAGGTCGCGCTGCCCGCGTTGAACCCGAACCAGCCGAACCACAAGATCCCGGCGCCAAGCAGCACGAGCGGCACGCTGTGCGGCTGCTCGAGCTGGTGGCTTCGCTTCAGGTAGAAGGCCGTGGCCAGCGCCGCAGCTCCGGCAAGCTCATGGACGACGGAGCCCCCGGCGAAGTCGATCGCGTGCAGTCCGCCCGAGCCAAGAATGCCGCCACCCCACTCCGCGTGCGCGAACGGGCTGTAGACAAGCAGCGACCACAGCCCGATGAAGACCAGGTAACCGCGAAAGCGCATCCGCTCGCAGAACGCTCCAGCGATCAGCGCCGGGGTGATCACGGCGAACTTCATCTGGAACGCCATGTACACCAGGGAGGGAATCGTCGGGGCGAACTTGTTGGGTGCGCCGTTGACGTTGTGCAGCATCACGTTCGCCAGGCTGCCGATCACGCCGCCCCAGTGATTGGCGCCGAACGCCAGCGAGTACCCCAGGATGACCCACAACAAGCTGACCACGCCGATCGCCACGAAGGACTGAACCATCGTCGCGACCACGTTCTTCGCGCCGACCAGTCCGCCGTAGAAAAGGGCGAGCCCGGGCATCATGAAGAACACGAGCGCGGTCGATGTCAGCATCCACGCGGTATCGCCAGCGCTGATGTGCATGCAGCCTCCCAAGAATGACGCGGCGCCGTTGCCCGCATCCTGGGGTCACCGTAGCCCATTTCAGACCTCGCGCACTCGACTTCGGACCGAGCGCGAGTGTGTCGCGGCGGGACTGGGCTGGGTTGGTCAGTACCCGGTGCTGACCAGGTGTTGCGTGCCGAAGACGATCTTGCCGTCATAGACCGTGTAGGTCATGGCGTAGATCTGCACCGCCCTGAACACCTCATAGGCACGCTCCCTGACGAGCACGGTCTTACCGTCGACAGCCAGGTGGGTGATCACGACGAGCTTGGTCTCCCGGTAGCCCATCACGAACAGCCGGTAGGACCTGCTGAGCTTGTCGCCGCCGAGTAGCCACGCCGCCCGGTAGCGGTGGCTGTTGATATCCCGGTAGTACATGCGCACAACCGCCTGCGGGCTGGCGTAGTGATGGTGATGCAGCCTCGGTGCGCCGCCGGCGTGGCCGGGGAGCAAGAACACGACTCCAGCGGCGGCCGCGGCCACCAGCAGGCCGACGACCGCGCTGATCGCCCATGGCCTTCGCCGTGGCCGACGGCGGGTCACTGGGGCGAGTTCTGCGGTCGGCGGCGTGACCTGTGCGGGCGTGGGCCGTGCGGTCGGCGGCGTGACCTGTGCGGGCGAGGGCCGTGCGGTCGGCGGCGTGACCTGTGCGGGCGTGGGCCGTGCGGTCGGCGGCGTGGGCTGCGCGACTGCTGGCGGCTCGGGCTGGACGGCTGCTGGCTCTGGCCGGATGGCTGGTGCGGACTGGGCAGCCGACGGTGTCATCAGCGCCGACGCTGGCTGATGCCGCGATGGCGCCGTGGGTGACCACCCGGCGTCGTGAGCGTCGTGCCTGGGCTGTGCGACCCTGGGCGCGGGCGTCGTGGCCGGCGCGTCCGAGGCCGTCGGCGGGACGACCGGCTGAGGCCGGCGGTGCCGGCCACCGCGCAGCGAATCCAGGTCGGCCAGCGCGGATATCTGCGCCAGGAATTCCTCGGCGGTGGGGCGCAGGCTGGCCTCCTTGGACAGCGAGCGCGCGATCAGGGAACTTATCGAAGCGGGCACTCCGCCGATCGCCGGCGTGCCGTGGACGATGCGATAGAGCAGGACAGTAGCCGGACCCGACCCGAACGGGCCCTCCCCGCAGGAGGCGAACGTGATCACCGACCCGAGGCTGAAGATGTCGCTCGACGGCCCGACAGGACCGCCCTCGGCCTGCTCAGGCGACATGAAGCCGGGCGAGCCGACGATGCTTCCCGTGCCAGTCACGCGGCTGGCGTCCAGAGCCCGGGAGATGCCGAAGTCGATAATCCGCGGGCCGTCGGCGGCCAGCAAGACATTCGATGGCTTGAGGTCACGATGGACCACCCCTGCCGCGTGGATCACGGCCAGGCCCTCGGCCAGCCCGGCGGCCAGCGACAGCACCGCGTGGGTGGCCAGCGGCCCGGAGCCCTCGACCGCTTCGGTGAGCGAAGGACCCGCCACGTAACCGGTGACCAGCCAGGGCTGCTCCGCGTCGGGATCAGCGTCGACCACCGGAGCGGTGAATATGCCGCTGACGCGCCGCGCCGCCGCGACCTCTTGCGCGAACCTGGCCCGGAAGGCGGCATTCTCCGCCAGATCGCTGCGGATCAGCTTGACCGCGACCGGCCGACCACCGGGGGACTGACCGAGGAAGACCTCGCCCATCCCGCCATTGCCGAGCCTTCCGGTGAGCCGGTACCTTCCGACCTGCCGCGGATCGGTCGGCCGCAGCGCCTCCATCACCCGATCTCCCGCTGAGTCACGACGATTCCTGGCGCACCGCGAGCCGTGGTGCGGCAGGCGTGACACCCCGTCCGTGCGTCGTGGTGTCAGCGTATCCGGCTATCGCGAGCTAGCAGAAAGGATGCCCCCATTCTGCACACAACGCCGCCGATGGCGGTCGCCTGCGGATGGTCCGATGGCGCGCGCGGGCACGCGGTGGCTAGGGTCGTACGGTGCCGGTGCTCCACGATGACCTCGGCAATCAGGTGGCCTTGCCCGCCCGCGTCCGCAGAGTAGTCTCGCTCGTGCCGTCGCTGACCGAGGCGATCGCCTCGTGCGACGCTAGCCTGCTGGCCGGGGTGACGCGATGGTGCACCCATCCGCCTGGCCTGCCGGCCGAGCGAGTCGGCGGCACCAAGAACCCCGACCTGTCCCGCGTCATCGGGCTCGCCCCAGACCTGGTACTCGCCAACGAAGAGGAGAACAGGGCGGCCGACCTTTCCGCCCTGCGCGCCGCCGGGGTCAGCGTGTGGGTGACGGGGATACGAAGCTTGCCTGACGCGCTCGCGTCCCTCGACCGGATGATCGGCCTGGCCTGCGGGCTGGCCAGGCCCGCCTGGCTGGATGCCGCCGCGGCGGCGTGGCGGCGGCTGGAACCCCCGTCAGTGCTGTTCCAGGGGGACGACCCCCTGGAACCCCCGTCAGTGCTGGCCCAGGGGGACGACCCCCTGGAACCCCCGTCAGTGCTCGCCGCTGACCGGCCCCGCATCCGGCGGGCGATCATCCCGATCTGGCGACGGCCCTGGATGGTGCTCGGGCGCGACACGTTCGCCGGGGACCTGCTCGCCAGGCTTGGCGTGGCGAACGTGTACCACGAGCATGCGGAGCGCTATCCGAGGATCACGCTCGCCGAGATGCGCGTGTCCGGTGCCGAGCTGGTGGTGTTGCCGGATGAGCCGTACGCGTTTACCAGCGCCGATGGTCCTGAGGCATTCCCCGGAATCGAGACCGCGCTGGTCAGCGGCCGCCACCTGACCTGGTATGGGCCATCGCTCGCGCAAGCGCCCGGAGTGCTCTGCGGCCAGCTTAGGTCCTCGCTCAGGTCCGCCTGAGCTAGGCCAGCGTATGACGCTGATTCCCTCGTTACAGTCGCTTTCGGATGACTTTGCGGACACAA
>JASIBM010000220.1 GCA_030045175.1 Streptosporangiaceae bacterium
TTCGTGTTCGCGACGAAGACCCCGGACCTGGCCGTCGCCGAGACCAGCGCGGCGCCGCTGCGCTGGCTGACCGTCGCGCAGGCGCACGAGCTCACCGCCGAGGCTAACCTGCGCGAGATGCTGACGCGAGCGCGGCGGCTGCTCGCCGGCGACCGGAGCTGAACGGCGAGCCGGGTCAGGCGCGGCGGCGGGAACTGGTGCGGTCAGGTGTTGTGCCATGGGGCCGTGCCATAGTCAGCGAGCTGGGCGGCGACGTGTTCCTGGACGGCCTGGATCAGCTTGGTCTTGTCGTGCCTGTCGGCGCCGAATGTCCGGCTGCGGCCAGGGTGGACGGTGTCCCACTTGGAGCGGGCGCCCTGCCGGGTGCTGGAACCTTGCTCGTGGCTACCGAAACCGCTGAGGATCGCGTTCCAAACCGGCTTGTAGAAAACGCGTAGGCCGTTCTCGCCGAGGTCGGCGTGCACGTCGGGGAGGCGCAAGAGGCGTACGCCGAACTCCGATGTCTCAAGGTCGGAGCCGTCGATCGAGGCGTGGTGGTCGCGGACGCGGCCCCACAGTGGCCCAGGATCCCGCACGGCGACGCCGGTGGCACTGTTGTGCGACAACGCCTGGCCAACGTAGACGGGAATCTTGGTCCCAGCGAGCGGCCGGTACATCGCCATGGTCTGACCCTTGTAATAGATGGCGTACAGGCCCGAGCCGTCGAACTTGCCGACCAGGGGGTCGAGCTGGACGAGCGGCTGACGCTCCAGCTCCTGGCAAATCGCGGCCGTGACATGCTGGGTATCCATCGGGTCGTAGTACTCGGGGGCGTAGCCGATCACGGCGCAGAGGCTACCGGTGACGGTACTGGCCCAACAACTCGGCGCGGACGTCGGCGTTGCACACCCTGGCTGTCCCTGGTCCGCGGTACGGTTCTGACCGTGACGATCGAAGCCGTGATCAGCGCCTCGCCTGGCTGCGGGGCGGGGACAAGCATCGAGTTGTTCACCGGCGGTGGCGGATTGGCGCAGTCGATGCACCAGGCCGGGTTCCGGCATCTGCTCGCGGTCGAGATCGACCGGCGCGCCTGCGCGACGCTGCGACTGAACGGCGCCGTGAACTTCCAGGAGTCGGATACGTCGTCGGCGGCTGATGCTCAGGGCGGTTGGCCGCTGGTGGAGGGTGACATCCATTCTGTGGACTTCACCCGGTTGGCCGGTGAGGTGGACGTAGTGGCCGGCGGGGTGCCGTGCCAGCCGTGGAGCCTGGGCGGGGCGCACAAGGGATACGACGACAAGCGGAACCTGTGGCCCCAGTTGTTCCGGTGCGTACGCGAGGCCCGGCCGCGCGCGATCGTCGCCGAGAACGTCAAGGGCCTGTTGCGACCGTCGTTCCGGGCCTACTACGAGTACATCTTGCGGGAGCTGGCCGCGCCCTTCGAGGAACGGGTGGACGGCGAGGACTGGCGGGATCATGACCGGCGGCTGGCGAAGGCGCTGGCCGACCGCGACGCGGACCCGGAGCACCGGTACGACGTCAAGTTCATGCTGGTCAACGCGGCGGACTACGGGGTGCCGCAGAACCGGCACCGGGTGTTCGTGGTGGCGTTCCGCCGAGACCTAGGGCTGGCTGAGTGGGAGTTCCCCGCACCGACTCATTCCGAGGCGGCGCTGATTCGTGACCAGGCCAGCGGCCGGTACTGGCAGCGCCACAGGCTGCGACGCCGGACCATCGCCGCGGCGTTCCAGCAGCCGATCCCGGACGGTACGCTGCCGTGGAGAACCCTGCGGGACGCGATAGGGGATCTGCCTGAGCCACTGGAGCCCCTAGAAGCCAAGCTTGAGCACCCAGGTTGGTCGCATCACGTGGGCTGGCCGGGAGCTCGGGAGTACCCTGGGCACACCCCCAATGACCTTGACCAGCCGGCGAAGACGGTCAAGGCCGGGGTACACGGAGTTCCAGGTGGGGAGACGGTGCTACGACGCGACGACGGGTCGATCCGGTACCTGACGGTGCGGGAAGTCGCACGGGTGATGACGTTCTCGGACACGTGGCGGCTGGCCGGGCCGCGCGGGGAGCAGATGCGCCAGCTCGGCAACGCCGTGCCGGTGCTGCTCGGCCGGGTGATGGCTGACGCTGTCGCCGACGCGCTGCGACCCGCCCTTAGGGTCGCCGCTGGCTGAGGTGGCGGTGGTGGTGAGGTGGCGCGCGTCCGAGCCCGAGGAGTCCGCGTGGCGGTGCCCTCCCGGCCTGACCAGAGCGGAGCGGGCTGTCGAGCAGGACCTCGCCGCCGGCGGGCGCGGGAATCGGGTCATCATCATCGGCGAGCAGCAGATTCTCGCTTCTGTGGCGCTACGCCGCAAACGTGACGGCCGCCGCGTTTACGCGTACTTGCGCTGGTCTGAGCACGGTCGAACCGCCGAGCGGTACGTCGGTGAGGTAGACAAGGCGACCCGCGCCGCGAATCTCGCCGAGGCATGGCGCATGGTGGCCGCAGGTCGGACCTCCAGCCAGGCTCCGACAGCGGAGCCGTTGGCCGAACAATCCTCGGCAGGGTCTGTCGGCTCATGGGCGTCCTCGCCGGCCGTGCGTGCGGTGATGCGTGCCAACAAGGGCCGGGATACCCAGCCGGAGTTGGCGGTCAGGTCCGCCGCTCACGCATTGGGCTTGCGGTACCGGGTCGGCGTTAGTCCTCTGGCTGGCGTGCGCCGCACGGCCGACATGGTGTTCCCAGGGGCGAAGGTCGCGGTGTTCGTAGATGGGTGCTTTTGGCACGGGTGCCCCGAGCATCACCGGCCAGCCCGGCGAAACGCCGAGTTCTGGACCGCGAAGATCAGGGGCAATATCGCCCGCGATGCCGACACCGACGCCCGTCTCCGTGCGGCGGGGTGGACTGTCGTCCGGATCTGGGAGCACGTGCCTCCGGCCGAAGCGGCTAGCGTGATCAGAGGGGCCGTGCGGGGATTCGCGAGCCGTTGACCGGCGTACTGCGGCGGTCAGTTCCGGCATATCGCGCGTGGACCCAGCGGTGGGTCCACTATGCCAGACTTGTCAGTGACTTTGTCCTGGCATTTTCGGGTGGGCGTTAATGCCCGCCGAGGGAGGATCGCAGGTGACCGAAGGGCGAGTCGCCGAGGGAGCCGAGCAGCTAGATCTCACGCCGGACCCGCGGATCCTGGAAGTTCTCGGCGAGATCCCATATCAGCCATGGCAATGCCTGGCCGAGCTGGTCGATAACTCATTCGACGAGTTCATATCTGACCCGGACCGTGACCCCGCCGATCCCCCGGCGATTCACATGACCCTGCCGAGGCCAAACTCTGGCCCGGACGCCACCGTCTGCGTCGGCGACAACGGGCGTGGTATGACGCAGTCCGAGCTGGAGAAGGGCCTGCGAGCGGGCTACAGCGGGCGGATGCGATTTGGCAGCCTCGGCCTGTTCGGGATGGGCTTCAATATCGCCACGGCCCGCCTCGGGAACCGGACAGAGGTCAGGACTACCCGAGCCGGGGACGCGCACTGGGTAGTCACTGAGATCGACTTCAGGGAGATGCAGCGGCGCGAGAGCTTCCACGTGCCGCTCCGCCGCGAGGCCAAAGGCGACCCAGCGCTGCATGGCACCGAGATCGTGGTTCATGATCTCAATCCGAAGATGCTTGAGTCGCTGAAGAGGCCAAGCACGGTCAGCAACATCCGGCAGCGGATGGGCCGCGTGTACTCGTACCTGCTGCGCGAGCGTAGCCCGGTCCCTGAGGTACCTGACGTGGCGCTGGCGGGCAAGGGCATCGCTTTGTACCTCAACGGCAAGCGTCTCCAGCCGTGGGTGCCGTGCGTGTGGTCAGCACGGCGCTCCGTCACCCGCGGCGGCATGGAGATCAAGGCCGTGCAGGTAATTGACCGCAAGCTCAGCGACGCCTACGCGTGCGCCCAGTGCGGGTACTGGCAGCGGCGGGAGGACATAGACCGATGCGTGGAATGCGGCTCGGACCAGCTTGAGTTGCGTTCCCGGCGTATCCACGGCTGGCTCGGCGTCCAGCGCTACCTGGACGACGCCGAGTTCGGCATCGACTTCCTGCGGTACGGGCGCAAGATCCTCCTCGACGACAAGTCTCTGTTCACCTGGGAGAACTTCGATACCGGCGAAACCTTCCTGGAGTATCCGATCGAGCCTCCAGCAGGTAACGGCCGCCTTGTGGGCGAGGTCCACCTCGACCACGTTCCGGTGCTCTACCAGAAGACTGACTTCGACAGGTCTTCCCGCGAGTGGCGCGACGCCGCCCGTTACGTTCGGGGCGAGGGCCCGATGCGGAGCAAGAAAGCCAAGGAACAGGGATTCGGCGAGAACGACTCCCCGCTGGGGATCCTGTTCCGGGGCTTCCAGGAGAACGACCCAGGACTGCGGTGCCTGATACCCGGCGATGGCCGCCACGCCATCCACGAAAAGGCGCGCGAGTGGGGCAGGAGGTTCCACGACGGCCTGGCCGAGTATCAGTCAGATGAGAAATGGTACAAGTACGCCGCTGACCACGACCAGATCAAGAACGAGGCAACCACCCGCGGCGGCGATCCCGGTGCGGGGCAGGGGTCAGGCGATCTCAGCGGCAGGACCGGCATAGGGCCGCTCCCCGGGGTCGGCCCGGTCCAGCCAGCGCGGCTCGAGCCAGCCCTCGGCGGAGAGACAGAAGAGCAGCGTTACGCCCGGTACCGGGAACATGCCCGGGAGATCCTCGACCTGGCCGGCGAGGTCAGCGTCGCAGGCGTAGGGCGACGCCACGTCAGAGCCTTCGAGACCACGACCTCGCTCACAAGCGCCGCCGGCCACGAGGTACCCGCGGTATCCAGGGTGATCGCCGGAATGAACCTGGAGGTCTACGTCAACGGAGACCACCCGGTGTTCCGTGAGTACGGCCGCGATCCCCGCGACTACGCCATCATGGAAGTCGCGCAGGTCCTGCGGGCGATCGCCCATGACAGCGCGCAGATCACAGCCATCGCGGCCGACGTGACATCCCAACTCCCCGATCAGCGGATGACGGACACGGCGCTGCGCGACCGGGCGTCGGCCACCCTGCGGCGGATCCTCGGCCTGGCGTCGCCGATCATCGAGCGCCGGGCCGGCGAGATGTGGGCCGCCTTGCCGGCGGACAGCAAGACCACCGCGGAACGCGACGCGGCCCGAGCTGACGCGACGCTGGACTGGCGGCTGGCGACCCAGGACGGCCGGTTCGCGATGTTCCTGGACTGCCGTGCCATCGCGGCCCTGGTCGGCCATGACCCAGCCGCTTTCTTTGACGGGCAGGTATTCACTACCGCCTGGGCTGGCTGGAGTGACGCCGAGGCCAGGGACCGGCAAGTCTCCCAGGTGATCCGGCTCCTGGAAACCGTGGCGGAGTTCCTGGCCGACCCGGGACGTAAGAGCCGCATGGAACTGGCCCTGGCCCGCCTGTCGATCGACATGCTCGACCAGCTGGTGAACCGGATCGACGTGGCGGCGTGATGACCACGTCGTTCGTCGACCCGGAGTTCCTCAGGGAGGTCGGCCCGTGGGGCTTCACCCGCCAGCTCGAACGACTCGCCTGGCATCTTGGCTTCGCCGATGTCGCCAACATCGACGGGCCCAACGACCAGGGCGGCGACCTGATCGGGACGCGGGATGGCCGCCGCTGGGTATTCCAGGCGAAGTGGAAGTCACGCGGGCCAGTCCCGCCCTCCGCCATCGACGAGGTCATCAGGGCCAAGGCGTACTACCGTGCCGATCACGCCGTGGTCGCGACGAATTCCCACTACGGCCCTCAAGCCCGCGCCCGGCAGCTCGAACTCGGCCGAGCCGGGATCCGGGTCGAGTTGTGGTCCGGACGGGAGCTAATCGACCTGTACGCCGACGACCGCTACACCATGACGCGTCTGCCAGCTCCGGTCTTGCGCCCCTACCAAGTAAAGGCGTTCGAGAACGTGACCGCTGACCTCGACAGCGCGGGCCGGGCATTGCTTATTCTGGCGACCGGGCTCGGGAAGACCGTAGTCGGCGGCGAAGTGATCGCCCGCTACCTCGACCGCGATCCCGGGCTGAAAGTCCTGGTCACGGCTCCGACGAAGGACCTGGCGGACCAGCTGGAACGGGCGCTGTGGAGGCACATCCCCAAATCCGTGCGTACCCAGCTGCTCACCGGCGACCAGAGGTCCGACGACCTGCGCGGCGCGACCTGCGCCACCCTCCCCAGCGCGCTGGCGTTCGCTCGCGGTGGCTACCGGCCGGGCCTGGTCATGGTCGACGAGGCCCACCATGTCAGCGAGAACGGGCAGCTCGCCGAGCTGCTTGACATCCTGCGGGACAGCGATCAGTTCGGGGTCACCGCGACGCCGTGGCGAGGTGACCAGTTCGACATCACGCACAGATTCGGCCAGCCAAGCTACACCCTCGGGATCGAGGAAGGCATGCGCCTGGGCTATCTCGCAGACGTAAACTACCGGCTCTTCGCCGACGACATCGACTGGGACTTCGTCCGCACGGCCAGTGAGCACAGCTACACCATCAAGGATCTCAACGCGCGGTTGTTCCTGCCTGAACGCGATGAGGCGATCCGCGACCACCTCCTCGACTCGTGGCGAGTCACCCTCGCCCCAAGAGCGGTGGTCTTCTGCCGCACCATCGAGCACGCCGAGCGGATGGCCGAACTGCTCAGGCCCGTCCCACAGTGGAAGGGCGCCGAAGCTATCCACGCCCGGCTCGACCGCCGCGAGCGCCAGCTCCGCCTGCTCCGATTCCGCAACGGCGACACTTCGGTCATCACCGCCGTCGACATCCTGAACGAGGGTGTAGACATCCCCGATGTCAACATCATCTGCTTCGCCAGGGTCACCCACAGCAGGCGGATCTTCGTCCAGCAGCTCGGTCGGGGCCTTCGGCTACGCCCCGGAAAACGCCATGTCGAGGTGCTGGACTTCGTCAGTGACATCCGCAGGA